>JAQTRA010000015.1 GCA_028712045.1 Candidatus Omnitrophota bacterium
TTTACCGGTTACTCCGAGCAATGTAACTTTGCCGCCAAGTGAACGGATATTATTGGCGACATTAGCTGTGCCACCCGGGACAAAAGTACGTTTTTTTGCCCAAAGCACCGGAACCGGAGCCTCAGGAGAGATTCTTTCTACCGAACCCCAGATATATTCATCCAGAATAATATCGCCAACTACCAGAATACGGGCCTGGCCAAATTTCTGAATTATTTGTTTAAGCTTGATCATATTTTTTCAATTATACTTTGCGCTAAAAGAGGAAGCATAATTTCATGGTGGCCGATAATATAATAACCTGACCCGCCGGATAGCGTCGGCCGCAATACCACATTCTGCGCCGAGCGGTATTGATAAATCATATCGAAATTAGCCGAGGTAAAATTTTTAACTTTATTTCCCAGATTACGCGCCAGGTTAAGCGCTTTTAAAAATACTTCCGGCAGCATTACCGCTGAACCAAAATTAGCCACCACTCCTCCCTGATTTAAAGAACAGATTTTTTCAACCAGGATATGAAAATCACGTAATGAGCCGACCGCGGTAGAAGCCGCGTCAAAAGAAGGATGCTGATGGATAATATCCGTGCCAATTCCCACAAAAACGCACACGGGAATTTTATTTTTATAGGCGTTATAAAGCAAGCTTAAATCTTTATGCTTTAGATCCGAAGTAGCTATTTTATTGGCCACAGCATAACCTAATCCAAAACCTTTAGCTACGCCTTCTTTAACGGCAAGATTTAAAAAATCCGCGCTCTCCTTACCCATACCGAATTTTCCGGTTTTAAGGTTTTGGGCGACATCTTCAGAAGTCTTTCCCTGAAAAGCCAGCTCAAAATCATGGATAATCCCGGCGCCATTTAAGCAGATGCCATTAATCACTTTCTTATTAATCAGTTCAATTAATACCGGATTAAGCCCGCATTTAATTACATGCGCTCCGCACATAAAAATAACCCCTTTTTTATGCTTATGGGCGCTAACAATATCCGCAGAAACCGCCTGTAAATCTTTGGCTTTTAAAATATTCGGCAAAGAGCTTAAAAAACTGGCAAAACTCCTGCCTTTTACCGGAGATTGGGCAAAATCACCCTTATTTACCAGGCTTTTACGCGATTTTATCGAATACCTTTTAATCTTTTTTAAGTTTAGCATAGGAAATAATTGTAGCACAATTCAATATGAAATCAAACAGATTATTTAAAGAATAGATTCGGCTACTTGAACAACATCATCTACGCTGATTGCTTTAAGACAGGCAAATTCTTTCTGGCAATTATGCGCCAAACATTGAATACAGCCTACTTCTTTATGTAAATACCTATCTCGTTTACCTAAAGGCCCCCAGCGCTTAGGGCTGAGCCCTGCCTGGGAGCGGCCAAAAATCGAAATAACCGGCGTGCCTACTGCGGAAGCAATATGTACCGGCCCGGAATCATTGGAAATAAACAAAACACATCTCTTAAGAATACTGGCTAACTGGCTGATTGAGGTTTTACCTGCCAGATTTATTACTTTATCCTTAAGTTCCTGATGTTTAGTAACTTTATCTGCCAAAAGCGTATCTTTAGGGCCGGCTAAGATCAATACTTTCAGGTTATGCGCCTTAGATAATTTAGCCGCAACTTGGGCAAACCGCTCAAACGGCCAAAGCTTGGAAGGACAGCTTGCTCCGGGATTAATCGCCAATATTTTATCACTCGGACTAATCCCTTCTTTCTTCAAAAAATCATCAGCCCACTTAACTGATTCTGCTTTTATAGGAATATATAAATCAGTATACCCATCGGCAATACCTAAATCTTTAAGTAACTCTAAATTATATTCTGCTTCATGTTTAAGGCCATCTTGTTTTTGATGTTCTTTTTTTAGATTAAGCAAAGCACCTAACTTACGGTTATACCCTAAACGTTTAGGAATTCCAGCTAAGAAAGCTAACAAATGCACGCGGTTAGTCGGATGTAAGATTACGGCTAGATCAAACTTCTTTTTCTTAAGCCGGCTGGCAAATTTAAGCGAACGCAGCCAACTCTTATGTAAGCCGTCTTTATCATAAACAATCACCTCATCCAGGTAAGGATTATTTTCAACGATATCTTTGGCATAAGGAGCAACCATCATCGATATATATGCTTGAGGATACTTCTGCCTTAAAGCTTTAATTACCGGCGTAGATAAGAGCACATCCCCGATACGGTCAGTGCGGACGATCAGGATCCTCTTAAGTTGTTGATCTTTTTTTTCAAAAACAGGCTTATCTTTTAACCATAAACTCACCTGATTAAAAACATCTTCCGGATTAACGCTAGTCAAACATGCCAAGGTAGCGAAACGGCATTGCGCTTTCTCGCAAGGCCGGCAAAAAATATCTTTCTTAATTACTATGTTTTTTTCTGACCAGGGCGCGTATTTAACTTCATCCGTAGGGCCAAAAATTGCTGCCACCGGAATATTTAAATAACTTGCCAGATGCATTACCGCGCTGTCATTAGTAATTAAAAGCTGCGCGCTGCTTAATAAAGCAGCTAATTGGCCAAGAGTAGTTTTCCCGCTAAGATCCAGAATCTTCCCCGGGCAATCTTTTTGGATATAGCTGCAGATAGGCTGGTCAGCTTGGTCACCAACTAAAACAATCTCCCAGCCGGCCGAAATTAACATTTTACAAAGCTGGCTAAAGTTCTGTTTACTCCAGCGCTTAGAATGGCTTCTTGCTCCGGGTGACAACGCAATTAATTTACTACAATTAATTTTATTCTCGTTTAACACTCCATTAATAAATTGCTTATCCGTAACCGAAACATTTAATGAAAAGGCTCCCTGGCTTTTTAAAGAAGTGTTTAAAAAATCAGCCCAAAACAAATGCCGGTCCTGCATATGCTTGATCTGTTTGGGGATCCGCCGCATTGGCGAGCTTCTTTTTTTAGCCGGTAAAAAAGCACCGAAAAAGCTATTGCGCAGGTCAATAACTTCATCAAACTTTTCTTGGCTAAGAGCAAAAAATAATTTGATCTTCTCCCTTAATTTAGCGTGTTTATCAAAAATAACTACTGAATCTACCGCCGGATTATTCATAAAGATTTCTTTGGGCCGGATTGGCACCAGGCAGGTAATCTTAGCTTGCGGATATTTAGCCCGTAACCGGTCCAAAACCGGCAGAGTTAAAATACAATCCCCGATATTACTTAAAGTAACAAAAAGAATCTTCATTTATGTATTGCTTTCTTGGCCTCGGCTAAAACATCCTGGGGAGTAACTGCTTTCATACATTGGTTATCCGGACAACGCACTTTATAACAGGGTATTTTGCAGCCCACATTCTTTTGTAAAACAACGGCGTTAGTTGTCGGATACGGCCCGGTAATTTCTTTAGCTGTCGGGCCGAAAATTGCAATTATTTTCTTTGCACCCACAGCATTAGCAATATGCAAAGGGCCGGTATCGGCAGTAATAAACAAATCCGAAATTTTGGCCAGAGCCCCCAGCTGTTTGATATTAAAAACCCCGCAAGCAACTAACGGTTTGTGCTTCATCCCTGCTTTAATCTGATTGGCTAGCGGTAAATCTGAGATACTGCCGGTAATAATTATTTTCGCCTTAAATTCACCTATTAAGCTGTCGGACAGCTGCGCCCAATACTCTTTGGGCCAGCGTTTAGGCATCCAGTTCCCCCCGGGATTAACCGCGATCAGAAGATCATCCTGGTGCACGGCATTCCGGGCGAGAAAATCATCCACCTGCTTTTTATCTTCAGGGGAAAAGATAAAATCTAAATACCTGTCTTCGACACGTAAACCTGCTTTTTCCACCACATCCAGATAATAATCTATGCGATGCAAAGAATCTTTTTTAGGAGGCAGGATTTTCTTAGTCAAAAGAAACGCGCGTTTTTTAGTGTAATGGCCGATCCTTTCGCTGATACCAGCCAGGCGGCAAATGAGTGCCCGGCTAAATGAACGGTGCAATAAAAATACCATATCAAATTTCTTATGCTTAAGTGAACTGACAAAGTTTAATTTAGCCAGGATCCCTTTATGCCGGTCCTGCTCATCAAAAATAATCACCTCATCTAAATAAGGATTGCCTTTTAAGATCGGATAACAACGGCTGGGAATTACGCAGGCAATATAACCGGAGGCATAATTCCGACGGATGTTACGAATGGCTGCCGTAGAAAACAAAACATCCCCCAGCCAGTTAACATTAAAGATTAGGATACGTTTTTCCGAATTCGGTTTACTCATTTCTTCTCATGTTTGCGAAATGAATTATAGAAACCACTGGTCCTGATCCAGAAATCCAAAAGATTATCCGAGGGCGGCGAGATGCGTATTCTTTTAATAGCATATACATCCTGATTAGAATACCTTCTTCCTAAAGTCGTAGATACGGCATACTTATAACCCGCTTGCTTTACTAGTTCCTTTATATGAGGAGTAAACATGCCTCCTACATAGCAGAAAGTACCAACTGTAGTTTTAAGCTTCTCTTCCAACATCTTTTTTGAATCAATAATTTGTTTTCTTAACTCTTCTTCCGAACTTATATCCACCAAAGGCTGGGCTCCCAGAGTATGGCTGCCAATAGTAATCAAACCCGAACCCTGCATCTCCTTAATCTCTTCCCAACTTAACCGATCATTCTGCGGCCTGCCCACTTCATTATAAATAACAAATATTGTTGCCGGCAGCCCCAATTTTTTTAAAACCGGATAAGCGTAAATATAATTATCTTTATAGCCGTCATCAAAAGTTATGGCAATAGTTTTAAAAGGAAACCTTTCTTTATTCGCCATCATGCGGCCTAATGTTTCTAGGCTGATCACGTTATAGCGGTGCTTTTTCAAAAATTGCATCTGCTTTTCAAAAGCCTGCGGAGAAACTATTAATCTATACATCACCGGATCAGTTCGCGGGTTAATCGAGTGATACGTAATTACCGGAACTATATACAGAAAGCGCAGACAGGTAAAAATACCGGCAATAATAATTATGCCAAAAATTGCTATTAACCTTATTTTTTTAAACATTGCTGGTAAACCCTCTCGGTCGCATCCACCATCTTACTTTGAGAAAAATTATCCATAATAAATTTACGCGCGTTTATTCCTAAGCCTTGGCGTAGCGGGCTATCCTTAAGCAACTTAATAATTGCTTGGCTTAAAGATTCAGCATCCGCGGGCTGAACTAATAAGCCATTGGATCCATCCTGAATTAAAGTTTTAATCCCCCCCACTGCTGAGCCGACAACTGCCAAACCTTGCGCCATTGCCTCCATCAGCGCCAAACCTAAGCCTTCCTGAATTGAAGGCATCACAAATACATCCATTGCCGCAAGTAAGTCTTGCGTACTTTCTGCAACTGGCAAAAACAAAACATTCTGTTTAATCCCCAGGGTATTTACTTCCTTAAACAAATTCGGCTGCATCTTACCTTCACCGACAATAAGCAGCTTGGCTTGCGGAAAGCTCTTGAGTACTATCTGCATCGCCCGAAGAAGATAAGTATGGCCTTTTACATCAGATAAGCGGGCAATAATCCCAATTAAAAGATCATTTTTCAGGCCTAATGCTTCCCGGGATTTTTGCCTCCCGGAAAAATCTCCGAAGTTTGCTGTATCAATACCATTATTGATTACGCTTATCTTTTCTTCACTTAACTTAAAATCATTAATTAAATGCTCTTTTACCTGCTGGCTGATAGCAATTACAGCCTGAGGCCAGCAAGGAAAAAGCTTACGGGATAATTTCGGCTTAAAAAAACCATGACAGGTAAAAACCTGCGCAACTTTATTGCTACGGCTTAATAAATTACCTAAAACTAAAGTAGTACGGCTATTAGTTTGCAATAAATCTATACCCAGTTTCTTAATTTGGGTATTTAATTTAAAAAAACTAAAAATAATCTTCGGACTGATCTCACTTTTTGTTTTTATGGGTATTTGGATATGCTTAACTCCGGCTTTTTCGAATTTATCTACCCACTCCCCGCCGCCAGAAGCAACATAAACCATATGGCCCTTACGTTTAAGGCCGCAAGTTAAAGTAAATAAATAGCTGGTTATCCCGCCAACATTAAGGTGATTGGCAATAAAGAGTAATTTCATTTAATTAATTTCTCCAGCGCCGCCAGTACTTCGCCGGAAGTGATTTCAGCCATGCAACGTTTACTGCGGCATTTAGTTTTATAACAAGGGCTGCACTCTAAATCCTTTTTAATTACAATACAGTTTTTGCTCGGAGGCAAATGCCGGCGCGCGTCGGTCGGGCCAAAAAGCGCGATAAAAGGAGTGCCTACGGCCGAGGCAATATGCAGTGGAGATGAATCCGCCGAAATAAACACATTACATTTTTTTATTAAAACCGCCAGCTCATTTACGCTGGTTTTTCCGCAGGCATTAATAATTTTGGTATTTTTAAGTGAACTTACCAGCATATTCGCATAAACCAGATCATCCGCTGTCCCGGTAATCACGACACGAATATCCCGGAATCCCAGCTCAGTGCATAACTGCGTCAGATATTCACGCGGCCAAAGTTTTGTACTCCATCTTTTCGAAGCGCTGATATTGATCCCCACGATCTTCTGCGCGTCACTAAGCCACTGGGCATTTAAAAGATTTTCTACCTGCAAGGCATCCTCCGGGGAGGGCCAAAGTTCAAGTGAGTTATCCAAAAGGTCTATCCCCAACATTTTTAAAACCCGGAATTGATGCGTTACCGGGTCCATGAGAGGCAAATCATTTTTAATGCTGTGATTAAGCAGAAAGGAAAATTTTTTGTTATCATAACCATAGCGATTAATGCAGCCGGATAAATAAGATAATATGTGGCTGGCGCGGCTATTTTGCAGGTCAATGATTATATCAAAACCCTTCTTACGCAAGATCCGCCCGATATTCCACAAACCTTTCCATCCTTTATCTTTATGTTTTAAATCACAAACTAACAACTCGTCAATATACGGGCTCCTTAAAAGGATATCTTTGGATTCTTCGCCAATTAAAAAACTAACCTTAAAATTATCCTGAGCTTCTTTGGGAAATTTCTCCCGGATCGCCCTTAAAGCAGCTGTGGAAAGGATAATATCGCCCAAAGAACTAAGTTTAATAATCAAAATCTTAAAATTGCTTAAAGCATCACGGTAAACATCTAAAGTATTCTTAACCATTAACTCGACGTTATATTTTTCTTTAACTTTAGCATAAGCGTTTTCAGCCAGCTCTTTAGCTAATTCCACATCTTTAAAAATACGCATTATTGCCTCAGCCATACTTTTCGGATCAGCTGGCGGCACTAGAAAACCATTCTTGCCATCAGTGATAATATCAACTACCCCGCCAACTTGCGTAGCGACAACCGGAACACCGGCTGCCTGGGCCTCGATAATTACCCGGCCAAATGCCTCATGCGTAGTGGTCGCTAAAACCACCAGGTCCAGATGCGCCAAGATCCCGGGAATATCGCGTTGCGTCCCCAAAAATTCCGTGCAATGCCAAAGCCCGAGCCGGCGCACTAAAACCTGCACCTCTTCTTTATACGCCTCTTTAGATGCCGGCGCATCTCCGACAATCCAGATCTTCAGGCGCGGCACTAAACGCGCAATACGCGCCATGGCTTTAATAAAATGCAAATGGCCCTTTAAAGGAGTGATCCTGCCGATAATTCCGACATTAAAATCTTCTTTGCGTTTACTTTTAGGATCCCTGTATTTAAACCTCTCTAGATCCACACTGCGCGGCACCAGCCTGATCCGCTCATGCGGCACAGCAAAATCTTCAATCATATGCCGGGCAATCACATTACTTAAAACGATTACCCGCTTGGCCCAACCCATCACCCAGCTAAAAGGATGCAGCTTATAATAACCATGACAGGTAGTAATAAATATTGCTTTACTCCGGCGGCAGGCAAAATAAGCAATCCAGGCCGGCACCCGGGAACGGGCATGCACGATATCAATCTCTTCTTTTTTGATTATCGCGGCTAATTGCGGAATTAATTTAAATACCGAAATAATAGATTTTTTGTGGACGGGCAAAGTATAATGCTTAGCCCCGGATGCTTCCAGTTCAGGGACTAAAGAGCCGCCGGCAGAAACTACTATTGCTTTATGGCCGAGGCGGACCAGATATTTGGCTAGATCTAATGTTCCGGTTTCCACTCCGCCGACATTAAGCTCAGGTAATATTTGTAAAATTTTCATAATATTTTATTTAACCCTTCTAGCACTTTTAGATTATCATCCGGAAAAATTATTGCCGGCTGGCTGCTTGATATTTCTTTCATACTCAAAGCTAAATCCTGAATCGCTTTTAAATATATATAACCTTTATTTTGATAATTCCTTAAAAAATCCTGATGCTTCCGGCTAAGCTTACCTGTCTTAAATACCAACACATATTTTTTACTGGCCACTGCTTCCGAGATCATCGAAATACTCTCCGGAGAACTGATAACAATATTGCTTATCCCTAATATCCCGCCCACAACATCCGGATGGTTATTTTCATTGGCGATAACCAGAAGCTTACAGCGCGGATAATCCGCTAACTGGGCTTTAACCACCTTTTCTACTTCTGCTGTTGTCCGCCGGGAAGTAGAAAGTAAAATATCAGCACTTAACTCTTCAGCTATTTTTTTAAGCTGAATAATAACCTGGGTAATTGCTTCTGTGGAAATAGAAAAATTCCTGCTATCGCCTCCGATTAACACGCCGACAACTAAAGAAGATAACGTGCCCTTAATCAGGCCTGAATTTCTTAAGCTAATTGATTTCTCCTTTAAATAATCCGGGTCAATTAAATTAAGCGCCCCTTGGGTAACCACCGCGCCCCGGCTTGGCGGCCGGTCATGCCGAGGAATAATTTTTAAGTCAAACTTCTTTAAATCTGACAAAGCCGAACGCATTAGAATAACAGATTTTGCCTGGTTTTCTTTAGACAAGAAATAATTTATGGCGCTTAATTTGGCGCCGGCGGAAATAATAATATCCGGCTTAAAATTCATTAGCCCCTGCCAAGTTTCGTTAGCCAGAGCTTTACGCAACCAAAACAAAACGCCATGCGCTGGATATTTACCGCTTAAGATAATCAAAAAACTAAAAATATGCCGGAATATGTTGCTGCGAAATTTTACTTCCCGGATATTTAAATTAGTCTTTATTCCCCGCCCGGCTAACTGCCCGACAATTAACTTAGCTGCGCTTTCAGACTGGCGCAAGTGCCCTGTTTTACCGTCAGAAAGAATTAAAATTTTTCTTTCTTTACCGTATTTGAATATTTTATAAGTCCAGAGATATTCATGCGGATACTGGCGAATATATTTTTCATAAATATTGGTTAATTTCTGCAGGTTATCTATTAAATCTTTCTGAGCATCATTGGTTCTGGTTACCGTATAAACCTGGTCTAAGATCACTTTTGCGTAAGGCCCATTAACCCGGGTATAAAAAGTCGGAATAATCGAACAATCATATTTTAAGGCCAGTTTCACTGCCCCGATGGACATAGAAGCTTCTCTATCAAAAAATTTTACCAATTCGCCCGCTTTACCGCCCTGATCCATCATCATCCCGATTGACTGGTTAGCCTTAAGCACTTCAATTAACTGCCGCACCCCGGCTTCTTTATGGATGATCTTAGCTCCCAGCTTAAGCCGGTAAGAATTAAGTAAGGCGTTTAACCGCTCAAAACCCTGGTCGCGGATAAACAAAATAAAAGGAAATCCTAAATTTGCGCAAATAACATTAGAAAGCTCCCAGTTTCCTTCATGCGCGGCTAAAAAAATTACACCTTTGCCTCTTTTAAAAGCTGCTTCGATATAATCCTTATTTTCGATATGAATATACTTCTTAAGATACTCTTTATTTATGCGCGGAATAAGCGATATTTCGATTATATTCTGGCCAAATGCCTGATAACCCTTACGCGTAATCCGCAAAGCAGATTTAACATCATTTTTATCGGCTACCGTTTTAGCGATATTCGCATAAGCCACAGACTTATGCCGGCGATCAAATAAATAAATCAGATCCCCCAGCCTCCGGCCGATAAAAAGGCTGACGGTTAAGGGCAGTAAATAAGTAAAAAAACTTACTGCTCTAAACAGGGCACAACTTAAGTAATCTGCGATTAAATTCTGCTTCATTTTTAGTTATACTAAGTTTTATATCCAAAGCTAATATATTAGCGCCTGGAATGGCTAATTCCCTGACCTTGACCGCGTCTTTTTGCGTGGTAATAACCGCCTCCAGATTCCTTTGCCTGGCTTCTTTCATAATTTCGTTAATCTCTGCCTGGGTATAATCATGGTGATCAGCAAACCTGAATACTTTTCCGATGTGTAACCCCAAAGCAAATACGCAACTTTCAAAACCCTGCGGGTTGCCTATACCGGAGAATACCGCTACCTGTTTACCCCGCAGAGTATCCAGAGTTAAAAATTCATTTGGATTATCTACACTAGTAAATCCCACTGGTTTATGCACTGACTCCACAATCAAAGCCCGGGAATTTATGCTGCTTAATTTATCGGTTAAAAGATTTGTGTCTGAAACCAGATCAACCTGGGTCAGCACAAAAATATCCGCCCGTTTTAAAGCAATTAAAGGCTCGCGTAAAAAACCCCGGGGCAATAATAAACCATTACCAAAAGGATCAAGCGCGTTAATCGTAACTATCTCTAAATCTTTGAATATCCGCCATTGCTGCAAACCATCGTCTAGTAACAGAGTATCTACTGCGTGCTCTTTGATTGCGCGCTGCGCGCCTCTTATTCTATTTTTATCAACCACCACAAACAGCTGTGGAAATTTTCTCTCTAACATCGCCGGTTCATCTCCTAAGCCTGGCGATCCCGGCTTATGTAAGTCTCGTTTATATCCCCGGCTGAGCACCGCGACTTTCTGGCCGGATGAAATTAGCTTATCCGCTAAATACTCTACCAAAGTAGTCTTGCCTGTGCCGCCTAAAGTAATGTTACCTATACTGATTACTAAAGCAGGAAACCGCGCGGGTTTCAGGCGATACAAATTCGCCAGAATAATTACCCCTAAACCATAAACCAGCGAAAGTAAAAATAAAAATCCTCTTAAAAATACAGCTAGCAACCCCTGTATCTTATTGGTAACTAGATCATAAATATACTCTTCTACCCTGCCAAGCATACGCCTTTTAAATTACCTTGAGTAACATTAAAGTTCCCATGACAATAAAAAGAGACGCGCCAATATAACGGATCAGTTCCGGTTTGATAAATTTAGCCATCAGCGTACCCAGGATAACCGAAATTATGGTCACAATGATATAAGCGCTAACCGAACCTAACCATACTGAGATAGGCTTACCGGTTTTAGCAGCCATGCCAATGCCTACAAGCTGAGTCTTATCAGCTAATTCCGCGAAAAATACCGCCCCAAAAGTAGCCACAAATACCTTCCAATCCATCTTAATCCTCCTAATCTATTTTAGGCCCCAATAGACAAATATAATATCATATAAGGCCTAGCCAGGCAACTGTTTTCCAGGATAAAAACGCAAGAATAGCAACAGGATATGATAACTAAGATGTGCCTGCTAGTTTTCTCGCTCAGGTCGATTTTTTAACGCCAATGGTCTTTCGTATTCCGGTGGCTGCGGAACTCGTGGTTTTTGTTCTAACAAAAACCACTCAGACATCCTCGCCATCCCGGTGTTGTCGCTAAATCGCTCCACCGGGATGCCCGGAATACTCAAGCTCCATTGGCTAAAATCGACATTCGCTACGAAAACTAGCAGGCACATCTACATACACATCAAATATCTCGATTAATAATATTGCTAGCGGGTAGCGAGCCTTGGACACGAGCAGCATCTCAAAAATTCGAGCGGGCACGGTTGCCCGGCTATTGCAAAGCACGGCAGAGCGAGAATTTTTGCCGAAGCGAAGATTTTCCTCGCAGGGGAAAATCGAGCGGTGCTGCGAGAGACAAGGCTCGATAGGACCCGCGTAGATTAATCCGAGGACATGAAGGAAAGATTGCGTTCGATAAACTCGATGAGTTTTTGTTGATCGCCGGAAGAGATATTGGAAAATTCAACGCCGATTCCCGGATGTTCATGCGGCTGGACTTGCTTATCCGGGATCCAGACTACTTTTGCCTCAAGCTCAAGCCATTCCTGGCTTGGCGCAAGTTTCATTTTAAGCACTACTTCATCACCCAGCTTGAACTTGTCGCAGCCAAATATAAAAGCCCCGACAGCGCTTAAATTAAGGATATCCAGCTTAAGGCATTGCGGCGAGTTTTCCAATTTAGACTTTAATTCAATTTTCAGATCAACCGGTAAACGCTTAAACCTGCGGCGCAATTGCATCTTCTTAATATGCTCGATAGCCTTGTCTTCTTTAAAACTGCTTAATGCCAAATCTTCTGTAGCGTAAACTTCAATTACCCTATCCATACCCGAAACCGCTAAAATTCCTTTTAAGTGCGCCGGGCAATTTACAAACTTCATCCTTCCGCCAAGATTAACCACTTCTTTATAAGCAATCACAATTACTGAGACACCCATATAATCAACCGCTTCGATCTCCTCTAGATTACAGAGAATATCCGTGTATCCATCACGCAGGCAACCTCCGGTTATCTCTACCAGATTAGCCGAATTAACATCAATACGGCCGCCTAAATCTAAAATAACCACATTATTCTTTTGCCTTACTTTAATCTCTAACATGATAATTTGAAATCAATTTCCGGATTTCCCTTTAAAGTATTATGCGCCGGGCAATTCTTAATGAATGCCAATAATGCTTTTTGCCGGCGTTCGTCTAACTGACAAACCCCGGGATCTATTTCAACCATAATCTGCTTAAAAGATAGCCCAGATTCTTTATTCAACTCAGCGGATACATTAACCTTAAAATTAACCAAGTCTAGTTTAGCGCCTTCAGCATATTTACGGATATACACGCCAATGCAACTACCTAACCCAGCTAACAATGCATCCAAAGGAGTCAGCCCCTTACCTTTAGCATCAATAATATACTCACTTTCACCTGCCTTGGCAGTAAAAGACATATCCTGATTATGTGCAATCTCTACTTTATACATCAAGCCTCCATTCTTTGCTAATAAACCCTGGCCTTGGCTAATTTTTTCCAATATTCAAATAGCGCGATATTCTCTTTGCGTAATACTCCGGAAGTGATAGAAATTTTATTTTTCCCCAGCTTAGCTAACTTTAAGTTAGAAACCCTTAATTCATTAAAACCATAATCTAAAGCGTCTTTAATCTGCGCTCCGAAAACAATGCGCGAGATCTTCGCCCAGTGAGACGCGCTAAAACACATCGGGCAGGGTTCAGTCGTAGAATAAATGGCACAGCCGGATAAATCTATATTTTTTAAACTCTTACAAGCAATCCGGATAGCCTGAATTTCCGCATGGGCCGTAATATCACAACTCTTCCAGACAATATTATGGCTACAGGCAATAACCTTATTTCCTTTTACAATACAAGCGCCAAAAGGAGCCTGGCCTTTTTTTATTCCTTCTCTGGCTTTTTCTATCGCCAAACGCATAAACTTTATATCATTATTGCGCATTTTACCTACCAAATAATAATCCCAATATACAACTTAAAGAAGTACCTAAATTTACCAAAATAGTTAAAGCACACATTTTTTCTAGTTTTTTCCGGTCATTGTAGTCGCCTCTAAGCATCTGAAAAACTAAGCTTACAGCAATAATTAACACCGGAAAATAAAAAAATATGCTCAAGATCGGCAATCCTTTAGCCAAAGCTAAAAAGAATGTAAACGCAGCGCAGATTACCAGCCAAGTATAAAGAACCGAACCTTTAATTTTACCTATACGCACTAAAATATTGAGTTTTCCGGCCTGTTTATCTGCCGAGTAATCCGGAAATTCATTAATTAGTATAACATTAACAATCACGCAGGCAAGCGGCAAAGAAATCAAAGTAGCCAGCCAGTCAAATCTGGATGCCTGAATATAGAATCCAATTGTTACCGGCAGCCAACCAAAAGCATAAGCAATAAAAACCTCTCCTAGTCCGCGGCTGACCCAGCGTAATGGCGGTTTAGAATAAAAAATTCCACAAACCAAACCGGTTATACCTAAAAAGAGCGTCCATTTTCCGGTTTTAAAATAAAATTGCAACAACACTCCCAGGAATAAAGCAAAAAGAACAATTATATAAATTAAAGCTTTTACTTTTCTTTCCGGGATTATTTTATCTACTAATACGCCACTGCCGCCGGTAAAAGAATTTTTCCCTAGTTCTGCCGATAGACGGTCTTCTTTGAAATCATATACTTCGCCGCTATAATGAGTGGCTAACTGCACCAGCAAACAACCCAACAAGCCAAAAATAAAAACCGTTAAATTAAATCCGCCGGTGAGGCGCCAGGCAAGTAATCCTCCTAAAAGATAAGGCAAAATTACTACGCTTAAGAATGGAATACGCGAAAGTAGAAACCAATATTTCAGGCTCATATTATTTTTTAATGAAATCCTGATAAACTGCCAATAATAAAACTACGGCTGAACTACCAAAAATAAAAAAGTAATTTATCGCATCCTTATTCGACCGCATGCCGCAAAGCATTGTTCTTAAAAATTCCTTATCTTCCGAACTCAGAGATTGATTATCCGATAACTTACGGTGGATATGATTTTTCTCCAATTTCTTACGCAATATTTTATCTTGGCGGAATTTATAAAGAAAATAAAGAAAAAATCCCGCCACTCCTAGATACCAGAATAATTTAGGCCAGAATGCGCCGAAATGCAAAACCAAATTAACCACCCGGATAGAAATGGTCGCCACTACTCCGATGAAAAGAAAAACCCAGGAAAAAGCGGAATCCCGGCACATCTTCTCCGCCAGGCAATTTGCGCATTGCTTTTTAGGTTTAAACATAACTCTTAATTTTTATCCTTACGGTTACTCCGGCGTAAAGCCTTAACCATACGCTCATACGCTTCCTGCACTGATTTGCCTTCGGTAAGATGCTCAAAACAAACAGCCGCAAAACCATTACGGTTCTTGATCTTAAAAATCTCTACTTTTAAATGTCCGATTTTATGCATAATTAACGCATTTCAATAGTGGCCTGTGTATCAAAAGGATTGGTCCGCATGGCTAAAGAAAAAAGATAAGGATAATCTGTTTTCAAATGTTTCATATAAAGCACCCACTGATTAATCAGCTGCTGGTAAACGCGTTTTAAATCATTAGCCAGATGTTCATAATCTTTGGGCGCAAGATCCTTCAAATCCTTACGGCCTTCTAACTCCTCAGTAAGATGGAAAACTGCCCAAAGTAAATCCGTAAAAGACTCATGCTCCAGCAGATTTTGATTTTCCAGTAAAGCTAATAAAAATTCGCGTTTTTTTACTAAAAAATCTTTTAACCCGGTTAAATCTCCCAGTTTATAATCAACGGCACAAGAAAAACCCGCGATCTCTTTTTGCAAAAGCTTAAATTGGCTGTCTGTCCACTCCGCGCGCACTAATAATTTCTTAGTTATGGAACAACTCTCCGGGTCAAAAACAACGCAAAACTTAATTAACTGCTTACCTACTTCGCTGAAAAAAGCGCCGATGACCATATTCATTTTTTTAAATAACGCCTGCTTCTCACGCTGGGCCAGAAGATTGTGCACAACTAAAGTTACTAAGAAAACTTCCAAAAATACAAAAGCAAGATCACCGATAAGATAAATAAATATATGCCGCGCATCCCGAAAAATAAGATAGTGAATATAATAAACCAAAGCCGAAAGCGCGATAAATATAATGCCTGAGATTACCTGCCAACTAAATAATTGTTTAATTTTCATCTCGATATTTTAATTATTTTATATTTTAATGCCCCAGCCGGGATCTTGATTTCCACGATTTCGTTTTCTTTATGTCCTAATAAGCCCTGGCCTACCGGAGAAGTTATGGAAATCTTCCCCTGAGCGTAATCCGCTTCCAGCTCCGATACCAATGTATACTCCAACTGTTCGTCAGTATCCATATCTTTTAACTTGACCATTGCCCCGATTAAAACCTGATCCGCCGGCATATCCTTATCCAGTATACGCACGCGCGCAAGCTTATCCTCTAACTCAACAATCTGCTTTTCATTATGGCCCTGGGCTTCCCGGGCAGCGTCATATTCGGCATTCTCGCTGATATCGCCATGCGACCTGGCTTCTCCTACTGCGCGGGATAACTGGCGCCGCTTAACTGTTTTTAGCTGCTCCAACTCATTAACTAACTTTTCATACCCTTCCTGAGTCAAATAAATATCACCGGACATATCAACTCCTTAAGATAATTTTAATTGTTTAATTGCCTGAATATTCTTTAAAGTTGCTCCGCAATTTCGGGAAATTAATTCATAGGCGCGCTGGCCAAAATCATTAGCCAGAATATCATTAGCCAGCAACTCTTTTACTTTCAAATTTAATTCCTGCGCATTATTCACCATGATCCCGGCTTTATATTTCATAAATAAATCCGTGATATCCCGAAAATTAAACATATGCGGCCCAAAAATAATTGGTTTTTTAAGGCTGGCCGGCTCAAGGATATTATGGCCGCCTTTCTTAATCAAACTTCCCCCGATAAAAACGATATCCGCGCAGGCATAATAATTAAACAATTGCCCGATCGTATCCAGTATAAATACCGGATTATTAATACAAGTAGGGCAGGCCCCGGATATGCTGGAAACAAAGATCGGCATAAACTTCATTTTACTGGCCAAAGCCGCAATCTCCCTGCTTCTTTCCGGATGGCGGGGAGCCAGTAACAATTTTAATTTCGGGTAAATTAATAAAAGTTTTTGATAAGTTTCAAAAACAATCTTTTCTTCCCCCGGATGCGTGCTGCCGCAAACCCACAATTTATCTTCTGGGCCCAGCATAAGTTTCGCACGATACGCAGAAGCATCTAATTCTAAACCGGCATTTAAATTAATATCAAATTTTAAATTCCCGGTTACCTGGATCTTTTCTTTGGCTACGCCTAAACTCTCTAACCGCGAAGCATCTGTATCAGATTGCAATAAAAATATACTTACCTTTCTTAAAATCGGCCGGATAATATATTTTATAGCCCGATATCCGGAGTAAGAGCCATCTGAGATCCTGCCGTTAACTATAGCTATGGGAATTTTTTGTTTATCAAGCTGGGTGATCAGATTCGGCCAGATTTCAGTTTCAGCGATAACAAATAAAGCCGGATTGATCTTTTTAAGAACATGCTTGACAATAAAACTAAGGTCTAAGGGAAGATAAAGCAAAAGATCACCCGGGCCGATTAAACCTTGAGCAATTTTGTTTCCGGTGGCAGTTACAGTCGAAATAACTAATTTTTTATCCGGATAAGTTTTCCTTAACTGCGTTACTAAGCCTTTGATCGAGACTGCCTCGCCCACACTAACCGCATGCACCCAGATCGGCCTGGCTAAATTTAAATCAGCCGGTAAAATCCCTAACCGGCTGGCAAAACCCCGGTGGAATTTACCGCGCAATAGATATAACGGTAAGTAGGCTAAAATAAAAATAAAAAATACCAAATCATAAAGAATAAACATATTTAGGCGTGCGG
>JAQTRA010000089.1 GCA_028712045.1 Candidatus Omnitrophota bacterium
TATCGAATAATTTTTACTGGACTCCAGTAAAACAATCAGGCAATACTGGGCATTAAAGAACTGGCAAAACAACCTTCCCATCCGGCTGATTAATTCTTTAAGCTCATAGGTAGAGTTAATCAAGCGGTAAATACTATGCACCGCTGAAATTAAAGTCCTATACTTTTTCGTAGGGGTTAAATAGTTTTTTGTATTCATCTAAGGCATGCCGGTCAGTCATTCCGGCGATATAATCACAAACCACCCGCTTCACACCTTCCTGGGCAACCCGCAATTGTATTTCCGAAGGCAATTGCCCGGGCCGGCGCACATATTCACAAAATAATTCACTGATAAAACGCTTGGCTTTAGTACTCATGCGGATAACCCGGTAATGATGATACAGCCTAGACATGAGAAACTGCCGCAAAGGCTTTCTTAAATCCTTAGTTTCTTGACTAAAATCTACTATTTTACTTTTTACCCTTAAAAGATCAGAATATTTCTTAATCTTAAAACGCATAATATTATCTTTTGTCTGACTGATCAGGTCGGTTACCTGTAAATCAATCAATCCCCGGATAATTAAATATTTTCGTCGATTAGGATCAATTTTAGCATATTTTTGGTTAATTTTGCGATTTATTTTATCCCAGATTTCAAACCCTTCCAGATCTTTTTCTTTAATTAAGCCGGAAGTCAAACCATCATCCAGGTCATGATTATCATAGGCAATTTCATCGGCGACATCAACTAATTGAGTTTCTAGCGTGGGTAATTCTTTCGGATGAAATTCTTTAATCGAAGCGGCGATATCAAAAGCTGATGAATGTTTAACTATACCTTCCCTTACTTCCCAACTTAAATTTAACCCGGAAAAATCAGGATAGCGCTCCTCCAGGTAATCAACGACCCGTAAGCCCTGTAAATTATGATTGAACCCTCCGCAACCTTTCATTAATTCGTTTAACGCTTCTTCGCCGGCATGGCCAAAAGGAGTATGCCCTAAATCATGCGCCAAAGCAATGGCTTCGGTTAAATCCATATTTAATTTTAACGCCCAGGCGATTGTCCGGGCAATTTGAGCAACCTCCAGGCTATGCGTTAAGCGCGTCCGGTAGTAATCTCCTTCGTGGTTAACAAAAACCTGAGTTTTATACTCCAGCCTCCTAAAAGCAGCCGAGTGGATAATCCGGTCCCGGTCACGCTGATAACAGGTGCGATAGGCGTGCTCAGGCTCAAAATGCACCCGGCCACGCGAATTATAGCTTTTCATAGCGTAGCAAGCAAGAAAACTATCTTCAAACTCTTTAATTTTATCGGTTGGCATCTTTTAATTTTTTAGCTAACTGCTTGAGAGACTGCGATATAATTTTTGTCCCAAAAACTACCGGCATAAAATTAGTATCACCTACCCAGCGCGGCACAATATGCAAATGCAGATGACCGGTAATTCCGGCGCCGGCAACCCGGGTAAGGTTAAATCCGATATTATAACCTTGGGGCTTAAGTACTTTTTGCAATAGGTTTTTAGCTTTATTTAAAGATTTAAATAAATCCAAGATCTCCTCTTCCTGCAGTTGTGCGATATCGCGGATATGCCTTAAAGGGGAAATAAGCATGTGCCCGTTATTATAAGGGTAAATATTCAACATCGCGATAGAAAATCGTGTTTTAAAAATAACCTGGTCTTGGGATTTTTCTTTTTTAGCCAGGCAAAAGATACATCCTTTAACTTTGCGCTTACCGCTTATGTAATTAATCCTCCAGGGGGCCCAAAGTTTATCCATATTTAAATTTTAATTATCCGCGCATTAATCTTCGCGCCGATTTCAATTATACCGTAAGAATTATGATCCGCAGTAGGGTCGGTTGCGCTTCCGGGATTAAAAAATAACGTATTGCCTAACCGCTCATTCATGGATTCATGGGAATGGCCAAAAATAATTATATCAGGATTTTCTGACTTAAAAGCATCTTTAATCACTTCGGCAAGCTTCAGACGGGCTCCCCAGCCATGAATAACCCCGACCTTAAAACCTTCCAGATCCAGCATTAATTTTACGGGATATTTGTTTTTTACCGGCTCCCGGTCCATATTCCCGGCTACCGCAACTACTTTTTTACAGACTAATTTTAATTCCTCGACAGCCTGCAAATCCACCATATCCCCGGCATGCACCACCAGATCTACCTGCTTAAAAGCGTTAAGGATAACCGACGGTATATGTTCAGTCCGGTCTGGAATATGCGTATCTGAGATCACTCCGATTTTCATGCAATCACGCGCGGTTTAGAGAATAGATCCAAAACCTGATTTAAACTATTTAAATCCCAGGTCCAAATCTTCTCTTCCAGCGCCCTTAAGCGAGCATTCGCATCAACTTCTTTTAAAGTCACGATAATTTTACGTTGTGATTTATGGTGGTATCTTTTACATTCCTTGGCAAACTCGGCGATATCTTGTTCAGTCAGGGCTTCAGATTTAACTGCCATAATCCAGAGCGCATCGGAAGAGCGGCCCAATAAACCATCCTTTAAGAAACGATGTTTAAACACCAGAGGTTTGATCTCTCTGAAATGATTAAGCCTGATCTTCTTACGTTCAATCTGCATCAGGTCATCTTCAAACAACTGCAATAATTCATGCACCCGGTTAGCTAACGGCTTACCGGCTTGATTTAAAAATTCCTGGATCAGCCCCTGGATGCTATCCCGGAATTTTTCTTTCTGGTTGCGGGCGTCAAAAGTTAATGAACGCATTTTTTCCTGATGCACAAAACGCATCCAGTAAGCAAATAATCTGTCGCTTACTTTTAAAAAATCACCGCTGCGCGTAATCGCGTCTAACTCCAGTAAATAAGTTATCTTGGTATTGATCTCTTTTCTTGGCATATGCAAAATATGGGCAATATCCTTAATCCGGTTACGGCCGCTGGAGATCAAATAAAGTATAGATATATAATCGTTACTTGACGCTGAATCCAGGAAGCGTTTAATATAATTCGAAAACTTTTGGTTAAGTATACCGGAGGTATTAAAAAGCAGGTCTTCTAAGATTACCGCTAAATCAGCACAGATATCTGCTTTGGCCAAAGCATCACAGATTAACTCTAAATAAAGAGGGTATCCGGCTGTAAAATTAATTATGAAATCCCTTAATCCGGGTTCTAACCTTAAGGCGGGTAAACGCTTATTAAGATAATTGCCGCTGGAGGAAATATCAAAAGGTTCAATACTGACTACCTCAAAATTACCGAACAACAGACACAGTTGCTTAGAAAGTATCAGCTTAGCCTTAAAAATTCTTGAACTAATTATGACATATAAAGTATTTTTCTGCATAATCAGCAGCTTACTCCACTCGCGATACAAATTATTTACTCCGATATCCTCCAGATGATGAAATTCATCCAGAAAAAGGACGGTAAATTTACCGGTTTCCTGATGTATCGACTCCGTCAGGCTGAAAATATCCGTAAAAATATTTATTTTTTTTCTGCGCGATAATGCACTTAAAATAGAATTTACTTTAAAGATAGTTTTGGGGATATATTTTTCTGATTTTTCGATTAAATAACTCAAATCTTCTTTTAAGGGTATACCGCTATTGATCAAAAAGTTATAAAGTAGCACCCCGATAAACCTTTTAGCAAAGCCTTCCAGTGTTTCCGGCCTGACCTCTAAGAACACAGTGATAATATGCGGATCGTAAAATTTATCCAGAAATTTAAAAACGATGCTGGTTTTACCGACATTCTCATCGCCGATAATCGCAATATTTTGCCGATAGCCTTCTTTTAAGCTAATAATGCGCTTTTCTAAAATTTGGATATAATTTGAACGGTCAAAAAATTTATCTTTTATCATGGCAAATAAAATAACGGATTCTGGGGGATTGCTCCCTTGCGTATTTCAAAATGTAAGTATACACTTTTATCTTTATTCGTAGACCCGACGCGGGCAATAACCTGCCCTCTTTGCACATCCTCGCCCGGCCGGACAAAAACTTCCGAAACCCGGGAATAGACAGTACGCAAACCATCCCCATGATCAATAATTACTGTTTTACCAAAATTTCCCAGTTCGGGGACATAAAAAACAACCCGGCCACTGCGGCTGGCTAAGATATCAGTTTGGTTTAATCCCTGAAGATTTATTCCTTTATTTACAATA
>JAQTRA010000090.1 GCA_028712045.1 Candidatus Omnitrophota bacterium
CCTTCTTCCATCTTTGTCTGAATTTGTTTGGTTACAAGCATTGCCTGGGGCGAGAAGCGGTCGTTGATCCAGAAGACAAGCAGGGAGATCATAATGCCGAAGATTATAGCGGTTTTAGTTATATAAAAAATACTCAAACCCGAGGCGCGCATAGCTATAAGCTCATTGTTATGATTGAGCTTGCTGAAAGTATAGAGAGTGCTTAACAGGCAGGCAAAAGGCGCTACCTGGACAAACATAACCGGAAGCGAGTTTAAGTAAAATTTAATCAGGAGGGTATAATGCGTCTGGTACTTAAGGATATCTTCAAGCCGGGAGAGAAGGTCAATTATTACGTACATAAAAAGGAAGACGAATATGCAGGAAACGAAAATTGAGACTACGGATTTTAAAATATACCTGTCTAGGATACGCATAGTCTGAGGGTTAAGATTGACCCGAGCGTGCCGAATAATATGTTGGGGATCCAGAGAGCCAGGGCTGGATTCATAGCGCCTTGCATCCCCAGGGATTCGCATCCGATAAGCAGGGGATAATACGCCACTATAATAAGGATGGCAATGCCTAAGTTAATGGATTTTTCCCTCCTGCGGGTAATTATCGCAAGAGGCGCGCCCATAAGTATGAATATGAGGCAGGAAAAAGCCAGGGTTAATTTCTCGTGGACCTCCGTAATCAACGGGGCGGGGTCTATATTTTCTCTTCTTAATTTCGCGATCTCGGTATTTAATTCCTCGATGGTCATCTCTTTGTATTTCTTTTCTATTTTGTCGCCTTTGCGCGCGTCAGCCAGGTTCAAATTCATAAAATAAGTCTTAAAATTCAGCTTATAGAAATTGGTTGGATTATTTGGGTCAGGTTCATCGCTTGTGCCGTCCATAAGTTTAAGTTTGACCGTATTCTTCTCCGGGACGGTTATAAATTCTCCGCTTTTGGCGACTATCGTTCGGGTGGGCCTGTCTTCGCCCTGGGGTTCATATATGCGCACGTTAAGCAGGCGGTTATGCTTCTGGTCTACCTTATAGATAAATAAAACGTATTTTTGGAATGAATTGATAAAAACACCTTCTTCAAACGCGGCTGTCGGGTTCTTAACTCCTATATCAATCAAAGTTTTGCGGTACTCAAAATGCGCGTAGGAAGCAGCCCTGTCATTGAATAAGGCCAGGCCTAAGCTTAAAATCAGGCCCAGGGTAAGCAGGGGTAATATAAGCTTAAAAAGATTTATGCCGCTAGCCCTTATGGCGATTATTTCGTTATCGCTAGATAGGCGGCCAAGCGACATGAGCACGGCAACGAGAATAGAGATAGGCAGGGCGTAGGTGATCATGTAGGGAGTCAAGAGAAGAAATAATTTCATGACGCTGAATAAATCTACGCCTTTATTGATAACCAGGTCGGCTATCTTCTTTAAGTTTCCTACGACAATCATAAGAAAACTTAAGACCCCGAAGGTAAGGAAAAATGGCCCGCTAAATTCTTTTAATAAATAATTGCGCAGTATTCTCATTGGTTTTAGTTAGCCAGGGTTAATACAAATACGATATTCGCTCCTGCTTTTTTTATTGTGTAAGCAGCTTCAGAAGAAGTGGCGCCTGTGGTCAGGACATCGTCGACCAGAAGCACGTTTTTATTTTTTAAATCACAGTTTTCTGCTACCGAGAAGCTGTCTTTTACATTCACGAAACGCTTATTTACCGGTAATTCTGTCTGGGTTTTAGTCAGGCGATGGCGTATAAGCGCGTTAGGCTCTATTTCTTTATTAAATTCAGCGGCAATATGCCTGCTTAAAATTTCCGCCTGGTTAAATTCTCTTTCGCGTAAGCGCACCTTATGCAGCGGCATAGGGATTATAAGGTCAAGGTAATTAATGGGAAGGTCATATTCTTTAATAAATTCAGTCATTATATTACTTAAAAGTTTACCGAGGTGGCTTTTGTTCTTATATTTAAATTCGTGGATCAATTCTTTTATAACTCCTTCATATAAACATGGGCTGAAAGCGCGGTCAAAACTTAATGCTTTTTTTAAACAACCCGGGCAGTGGCTTTTATTCCGGTTAACTTTTTCCAGATGCCTGCCGCAGGCGAGGCAAAAGGGAGGCATGTTCCTTTTAATCTTCAGCCGGCAAGCCTCGCAGATATAATCGTCCTGAGCTGTCGCGTCAAGTTTGTTTTTGCAGGCCAGGCACGTTTTAGGATACGCCATATCCGCCAATCCCCGCAAAATTCGACGCAGCATAAAGATATATTAACAGCTAATTTATGAAAAGTCAAAAGTAAAAGTATGAAAACTATAGAAGCGTTCTATAGTTTTTGTTTGTTAATTAACAGTGGAATGTTATAATAGAGCCTATTATGAAAATGAAATTCAGGATAATCCTGTCTTTAAGTTTAGTTTTGCTTGTGGTTTTAGCCGGCGCGGCTTTCTGTATCTTTTTTGACGAAGCTGTTTTTAACAGAAAAGGCACGATTTACCGCGTCAATTCCAGCGAGAAGCTGGTGGCTCTTACTTTTGACGACGGGCCTTCACCTGTCTGGACCCCTAAAATATTGGATGAGCTTAAAGCCGCCGGGGTCAAGGCTACTTTCTTTATGCTGGGCGAGCATGTGGCAAGATACCCGGATGTTGCCCGTAGAGTAGTAAACGAAGGCCATGAGATAGGCAATCACACCTATGACCACCACGTGCTCCTTTACTATACTATGAAGGAACTGGAAGATGAGCTTAATTATGCCGACCGCGTTATCAAAGGAGTAACGGGAGTTGAGACTAAGTATTTCAGGCCGCCTAAGGCTTGGCTTACCAAAGAAGAAAAAGTCGAAGTTAATGCTATGGGTTATCAAGTAATTCTCTGGTCGTTAAATTCCAAAGATTGGGTAACATTTCACGATAAACAGATTACTTCTTATATTTTAAGGCGCATTCGATCAGGGGATATTATTCTGTTTCATGATAGCGGAGGGGCTTTTACCGCTGAAGGCGGGGATCGCAGTCAAACAGTTAAAACCATTCCAAGATTAGTTAAAAAGTTAAAGGAGAGAGGTTATAAGTTTGTAACTATAACTCAACTTTTAAAAGGAGCTCAATGACGAGGAATAAATTTATTCAGGTTTTGATTTTAGCGGGTTTAGCCTATCTATTCTTAATGTTTGGTAACGGCGCCTTAAGCCTTACTAATCCTGATGAAGTTTTTTACACGCAGACAGCTAAAGAGATGATTCAGCATAAAACCTGGATGACTCCTTACTTATTTGACGCGCCGCAATTTGAAAAACCAATCTTTTTATACTGGTTAATGCGCGTAAGTATCGGAATTTTCGGGCTAACTCCTTTTGCCGCGCGTTTCCCGTGCGCATTTATCGCTATTTTAGGAGCCATCGCTGTATATCTTTTAACTTTAATTGCTTTTAAGAATGATAAGAAAGCTTTCATTACAAGTCTCATTTTGGTCTCAAGCGGTTTTTACATAGGATTATCCCGCAGCGTCTTTACCGATATGATCTTCTCCGTGTTTATACTTTTTGCGCTTCTGGCATTTTACTGGGGGTACTCTTATCAATCAAGGAAGGGTTGGGGGGTAATCTTGTTTTTTGCTTCATCCGCTTTAGCTGTTTTAGCCAAAGGGCCGCTGGGGATAATTATCCCTTTTGCCGTCGTTTGCGTATTTTTATTTATTAAAAAAGATTTAAAATTCTTGATCTCCAAACATTCTTTATGGGGATTGTTACTATTTTTAATCCTTGCCTTGCCCTGGTATATTTTAATGGAAGTCAAATACGGTTCTGTCTTTAACCGCGAATTCTTTTATAACGATCATTTTGTCCGCCTTATCAAAGCCGAACATCCGGAGAACGATAAGTGGTATTTTTACCCCTTTACTATGGTTGGAACTGTTTTTCCCTGGAGCCTTTATGTATTAGCCGGGCTTATCCTGTTATTTAAGAATATAAGGCGCAAAGTAAGCGATTTTAATATCTTTCTGGCTATCTGGATAGGCGCGGTATTGCTTATTTTTCAATTCGCCCATTCAAAATTGACCAGCTATATTTTTCCTCTTTATCCGGCGTTAATAATTATCGCAGGTGATTTTATTTATAACAACGTATATTCAGAGAATAAAACCCGGTTGTTTCATATTTTTTCTTTGATAAT
>JAQTRA010000091.1 GCA_028712045.1 Candidatus Omnitrophota bacterium
TTAATAACTGTAGGCTTGCCCCATAATCCTTTTACTGAAGGATATGGGGGGCGCGGATGCGGAGTCCCTCTTTTGCCTTCAATAGAAGAAATCAGCGCGGTCTCTTCACCGCAAACAAACGCGCCGGCACCCAACCGGATATCAATATCCAAACTAAAAGAGCTGCCTAAAATATTTTTTCCTAATAAACCATAATCATAAGCCTGTTTGATCGCTTTTTCAATTCTTTCGACTGCTAAAGGATACTCCGCGCGGATATAAAAATAACCTTTGGAAGCGCCAATAGCAAAGGCAGCAATAATCAGGCCTTCAATCACCGAATGCGGGTCCCCTTCCAGGATACTCCTGTCCATATAAGCTCCGGGGTCTCCTTCATCAGCATTACAAATAACGAATTTATCCACAGAATTTACTTCGCGGGCAAAATTCCATTTCATCCAGGTAGGATACCCTGCGCCTCCCCTGCCCCGGATACCGCTTACTTTTATCTCCTCAATTAACTTTTGCTGGCCTAATTCACCGACGACCTTCTTTAAAGCCAGATAACCACCACTAGCAATATAATCTTGGATGCTATCCGGATCAATCTTTCCGCAATTACGTAAAACAATCCTAAGCTGCTTAGCTTTAGGCTTAAAAACTAATTCTTCAATAACCTTATTTTCCTTAAATGTATCCTCAACTATCCTTTTAATATCCGTATCCTGAACATTTATATAAGTGATTTTATCCGGAAGGATCTTAACCACTAACCCCTGGTCATAGACACCTATATCCGCAACCCTGACTACCTGAATTTGCGCATGCAGGTTTCCCTCACGGAGATGGTCTAATAAACGGGTATAAAACTCGCGCGTCTTATCTTCTCTTTTGGAATCCGTATCCTTAACTAAAATTACTTTGGTATACATAATTTATTCCTGATCCTAAATTAATACTTCAAAGATACAATCATTAACCAACATTTTGGAGATAACATGTTTTTCCAGTATCTTGGTCGCAATATCTTTATTTACCCCGCCATAGATTACCGACGGCAGGCCCTCTACGCTTACTTCAACCAGCGGCTCAGCATAACACATGCCTGCGCAACCGCATTTCTTAATCTCAATCTGCAGATTACGTTTTTTTACTTCCTCGACAAAAAAATTAAAAACATCCTCTGCTCCGGCAGCAATCCCGCAGCTACTTAAGCCTACTTTAATCCAGTCTTTAGGCTTTGCATTGGTTACTTTACTCATTTTCTCTAAATCTTCAGGCGTAAGCTTGGTCATGATAAGCTATTCCTCTTTAATATATTTAGATAAGATATCCGCAATCTCATTTTTCTTAACCTTGCCATATACCTTATTATCAATCATGACTACCGGAGCTAACCCGCAACAACCCAGGCATCTGACCACATCCAGATAAAAAAGCCCGTCCTTGGTAGTCTGGCCCTCTTTAATCCCGAGGATATTTTTTATTTCCTCCAGGATTACCGCTGCGCCACGTAAATAACAAGCGGTGCCCATACATAAGGCAACGCGATGTTTGCCCGGCGGGGTTAACTTAAAGAAATTATAAAAAGTAATTACTTCATAAATCCTGGCTAGTGGGACATCCAGCATTTTGGATAATTCCAAGGACAATTCCCGCGGCACATAACCATGATGGTTCTGAATCTCATGCAAAATCATGATTAAATTGCCTTCTTTGCCTTTCCACTGCTGGACAAGGCTGACTAATTCCGGATTAAGTTTTTTATGTTCCATGGCTTAACAGTTTTTAGAGTATTTTCTCTTTTCGAGGAGATTGATTAGCGTAAGAATTCTACCATATCTTTGCAGAAAAACAAGGGGAATTTACTAAAACGCTTCTTCTCTTTGTTTATAATGCGTATGCAATAAATGGTGCGATTTCTCTCCTAAGGGCTGGCCTAAAAATTCTTGATACAAAGCCTGCACCGCCGGGTTTTCATGTGATTTCCGGATAATCTTAAGCTTATCCTCCTGATAAATTGCCTGCATTCTTTTCAGCCTAATTTCATTATTCGTAGGAATTGGTTGTCCTGCGCCTCCCAGGCATCCTCCCGGACAAGTCATAATTTCAATAAAAGCATAGGGAGATTTACCCTGTTTAATTTCTTCTAATAATACCCGCGCGTTACTTAAGCTACTAGCCACCGCCACCTTTAATTTTAACCCCGCGATATCAACCTCGGCAGCCTTAATGCCCTCTAAACCTCGAAGCTGCATAAAATCCAATTTTTCTAACGGCTTACCCGTAAGCACTTCATAAGCTGTCCTCAGCGCTGCTTCCATTACTCCGCCGGTTGCTCCAAAGATTACTGCGGCTCCGGTAGAAATACCTAAAGGCGCGTCGAAATCTTCACCGGCTAAATTTACAAAATTAATCCCGGCTTCTTTAATCATCCGGCTGGCTTCCCGGGTAGTCAGGACATAATCCACGTCGGGGAAAACTTTGTTTTCTTTTAAATTTAATTCTTTTTTCCAATAATCAAACGCGCTTTTCATTTCCGGCCGCAGCGCTTCAAATTTTTTGGCAGTGCAAGGCATAACCGAAACTACCACTATATTTCTGGGATCAAGATTATATTTTTTAGCATAATAAGTTTTAGCGATCGCCCCAAACATCTGCTGGGGAGATTTGCAACTGGAGATATGCTTTAATATCCCGGGGAAAAAATGCTCGGCAAATTTTATCCAGCCCGGAGAACAGGAAGTTATCATCGGAAGCACGCCTTTATTCTTAATCCGGTCAATTAATTCATAGCCTTCTTCTATAATTGTCAGGTCGGCGGAGAACTGCGTATCAAAAACTTTAGCAAAACCTAATTTACGTAAAGCTTGGGCTAATTTGGCAGTCACCAGGCTACCTGCCGGCAGGCCAAACTCTTCGCCGATAGCTGCCCGGACTGCCGGAGCAACTTCCACCACTACAAATTTCTTAGAATCGGATAATTCCTTCCAAACACTCTGGCTGGCATCATTTTCGATAATTGCTCCGGTGGGGCAAACCAAAAGGCACTGGCCGCAATTAACACAAACACTATTTCCCAGGCCCTGGTCAAAAAATGTAGATATTTTGCTCGCCTTTCCGCGGCCGGAAAAATCAATCGCTCTTACCGACTGCAAATTAGCGCAGACGGCAACACAACGTCCGCACAAAATACATTTATTCGGATCGCGGCTTAAGGATACGGAACTGTTATCTAAAGGCATTTGAGTTTTACTGCTCTTGGGAAACCGCAAATCTCTTACTCCCAGGTCAAAAGCCATTTTCCTTAATTCGCAACTCTGGTTGCGGTCACAAACCAGGCAATCTTTAGGATGCCCGGCTAAAAGTAACTCTAAATTTAATTTTCTCGCTTGGCGAACCCGCGAGGTATTCGTAAGAATCTCCATGCCCGGCCGGATTAAAGTAACGCAAGCACGCAAAAGAGTTTTCGCGCCGGTTACCTCAACCAGGCAAATTGAGCAGGCAGCTTCCTGATTAATCTCTTTTAAATAACAAAGCGTGGGAATATCAATCGCGGCTTTTACACAAGCCTCTAAAATAGTTGAGCCGGCGTCACATTCATAAACCTTACTGTCAATTTTTAAGGTTATTTTTTCCATTTACTTATCTTCCTTAATATCGCATCTTAAACACCTGCCTGCCTCAACCCAGGCTTGTTTTAAGGATAACCCCAAAGAAACCTCTTTAAAATTATTACGGCGCTTGCTTATTTCCAGTTTTTTACCTTCTTGTTTTTTAGTTACCTTACTTTCCAAAGGAGCCTTAGAGGCATAACTAAATTTATGAAAAAGCTTAAAAAATCTGTCTTCTTTACTTAAAGCCAAATCAATTGCCTGGGCAGCGGATTTACCGTCAGACATGGCCTCAACCGCAGTTGCCGGGCCCATCACCAGATCCCCCCCGGCGTAAACCTTATCCAAGTTAGTTTTTAAATTAAACCTATCCGCTTTAACTGTCCCATTTTGATTAATTAAAATACCACAGCTCTTGATAAACTCCGCGTCTACTTTTTCTCCGATGGCTAAAATTACGGTATCACAGGATATCCCAAACTCTTCAGCAGTGGCTACGGGTTTTCTTCTTCCGGAAATATCATACTCTCCTAAAATCATCCGGGTAGCAATTATAC
>JAQTRA010000092.1 GCA_028712045.1 Candidatus Omnitrophota bacterium
CATATTAAAGATATCTTATCTTATTTGCGCATTGCTCATAATAAAAATGACCAGGTAAGCTGGCTGCGCGCGCTTTTATTAATCCCGGGGATCGGGCCTAAAACTGCGCAAAGAATTATTGAAACAATTGTTAAGCCGGCGCAGGATCGGGATAACGCATTGTTAGGCAAAAACGATAACTTAATTAAATTGCTTGAGCTTTTAAATAAAGTTGATTGTAGCGCTCAATCTCCGGCGATGGTTATTGAGAAGTTCCTGGGTTATTATCAGCCGCTGTTAAAAATTAAATATGATGATTTTAATAAACGCTTAAACGATTTGGATTCTTTATTGCGTATTGCCGGCCGTTATAAATCCGTTGAAGATTTTTTGACGGATATGGCTTTAGAGCCTCCGGAAAGAAGCATTGTTGAGGCAGGAAAAAAGGATTTGGATGATTCCTCGCTTACACTTTCTACCATCCACTCCGCCAAGGGCTTAGAGTGGCACACGGTATTTTTAATTTATGTTGCCGAAGGCCATTTGCCTTCTTATTTGTCACTAGAAACCGAAGATGAAGTTGAAGAGGAGCGCCGGTTGCTTTATGTAGCCAGCACGCGGGCTAAGATAAATTTATTTTTCCTAAAACCGCATCTTGACCGATCTCCTAGAAGCTTTATGGATGGGACAGGATCAGTGTTTACTCAGGTGTCCCGATTTTTAGGGCAAAATGGGTTACTGGATAAATTTGTTGATGTTCAGGGTAGCCCGGGATTAGAAGGTTTGGATGATCTGGAGTTAGAAGATATAATTGGGGAAAGAAAGCCAAAGAACAGGGCTTTTTTTGAAACCATGGAAGAGTATTTCCGGGATGAGTAACAGGAATGAAACTGCCTCTTTTTACTTGAGATAGGTAATTGGGGTCGGATCTATTTTTCCGTAATCTAGCCATAGAAAAATAGATCCGACCCCAATTATTCCTTGAGATAGAGATAAAATTGTGTTAAAATTTTTATTATGATTATTAGCCAGCCAAAACCATCAGAAGGGTTACTTACCAGCCTGAAAGAATATAATAAAATATTTTTGATAGGCTGCGGCGAGTGCGCTACTACTTGTAAGAGTGGCGGCCAGCCAGAAATACTAAAAATGCAGGCTTTTTTAGAGGCTAAGGGCAAGACAATTACTGGATTTTGTATTCCCAGCGCTCCTTGTGTTGCCGCGCAGATTAAGACGGAGTTAGCCAAGAACCTGAAAGGTTTGCGCCAGGCCCAGGCAGTTTTAGTCCTGGCTTGTGGGTTAGGGGTGCAGTCAGTAAAAGATAATAATCGCCTTACCCAACCGGTTATCCCGGCAAATAACACGCTTTTTGGCGCGGTAATGGACGCCGCCGGTAATTTTTTTGAAAAATGCTCGATGTGCGGTGAGTGTGTTTTGGATGTTACCGCGGGCATCTGCCCGGTTACCCTTTGCCCCAAAGGCCTTTTAAATGGCCCCTGCGGAGGAATGAATAAAGGAAAATGTGAAGTTGATAATGAGAAGGATTGCGCCTGGGTTTTAATCTATAAAGAATTAGAAAAAAATAAAAAACTAGAATCTCTTAAGGAAATCCGTTTGCCCCGGGATCATAAAAAATCCGGCAAACCGCATAAATTGCTTTTAAACCAATAAGATGGCCCCTCAATTACCTTATAGCGAAAAAGTTATGGATCACTTTACCCATCCGCGTAATGTCGGGGAACTGGCTAACCCCAGCGGAGTGGGTACGGTGGGAAATCCGGTTTGCGGTGACGTAATGAAGATGTATTTACGCATCGAAAATGAAATTATCGTCGATGTAAAATTTAAAACTTTTGGTTGTGGTGCGGCGGTTGCCACCAGCTCTATGGTCACCGAGATGGTTAAGGGCAAGAGCATTGTGGAAGCTTTAGCGATCACGAACCAAGCAGTTGCTGAAGCACTGGGCGGGCTGCCTCCGGTTAAAATGCACTGTTCGGTCCTGGCCGAGGAAGCTTTGCGCTCAGCGTTAAAAGACTACTATCAAAAACAAGGAATACCAGTTCCCTTTGATGATAAAGGGCATGCGCATACCGGCGAAACTTGTTTATAAGGTGAGTTATGTTGACAAAAGCTCAAATACGTAGTAAAATTCTTTTGAGATTAAAAACACAAGAGGAGGAGGACCGAAACCGAAAAAGCAAGTTTATTTTGAATAAACTTTTAAAGAATAAGGCTTTTAGGAAGGCGAAGATAGTAATGTTTTACATCGCTTTTGGTGGTGAAGTAAATACAGCAGAGATGATTAGGGAAGCCCAAAAAATAGGCAAGGTTATTTGTGTGCCAATCTGTAGAAAAGATAAAGAAATTATGCAGCCAGCCATATTAGAAAATCATGCGAAATTAAAGCTTGGCCCTTACGGAGTCAGGGAGCCTGCAACTAAAAATTTGCTTAAACCAAAGGATCTGGATTTGGTTATTGTCCCGGGTTTAGCATTTGATAAACAAGGCAACCGTTTAGGCCGCGGCAAAGGTTATTATGACCGTTTTTTAAGCACACTTTCTAATAGAGCAGATTCCATTGGCCTGGCTTTCGATTTCCAAATCTTACCCCTAGTCCCCACCAACACACACGATGTAAGCGTTAAGCAAATTATCTTTTCCTAAACTCCTACAAACCAGCGCGTTATTTTTGATTAAAAGGAGGAGAAGAAATGATTCTCAACATAGTTATTCTCATCGTTATTGCGTTAGCCGCTACATATTCAGGTTATTTCTTAAGAAAACATATTGCCGAAAAAAAGTTAAAAAGTGCCGAAGCTGAAGCTGAGCATATCTTAGAAGTTGCTAAAAAAGATGTGCTGGATAAACGCCGGGAAGCCGAACTGGAAGCTAAAGACCTTCTGCATCGGATGCGCCAGGATTTTGAGCGGGAAACTAAAGATCGTAAACAGGAGATTGTCAATCTTGAGCGCAGGTTAACTCAGAAAGAGGAGAACATTGACCGTCGGCTCGATCTTTCTGAGAAAAAAGAAAAAGAAATTGACCAGCGTAAAGAGGGTTTAAAGCAGCAGGAAGAAGGATTAAAAACCAAAGATAATCAATTGCATGCTTTGATCGCCGAAGAAAAAGAAAGATTACAGAAAATTTCCTCTCTTTCTACTGAAGAAGCCAAGCAAATTTTACTCGGCCGCTTGAATGAGGAATTAAGTAATGAAAAGGCTGTATTCATTAAACGCCAGGAAGAAGAAGTCCGCAGTATCGCGGATAAAAAAGCCCGTGAGGTTATCAGCCTGGCAATTCAGCGCTGCGCGGCAGAGCATACTGTGGAATCAACGGTCAGCGTGGTAAATTTACCGAATGATGAAATGAAAGGCAGGGTTATTGGCCGCGAAGGAAGAAATATCCGGGCCCTAGAGATGGCTACCGGAGTTGATGTAATTATCGATGATACTCCCGAAGCAGTTACTTTGTCGGGTTTTGATGCAGTGCGCCGTGAGATTGCCCGCCTGAGCCTGGAAAAGCTTATCAGCGACGGCAGGATCCATCCCGGACGGATCGAAGAAATAGTGGAAAAGACTAAAAAAGAAATGGACGAGAAGATCCGCGAAGAGGGTGAGCGTGCGGCTTTTGATACGCAGGTTAATGGTTTGCATCCGGAAATCATTAAACTACTTGGCCGGCTTAAGTACCGGACAAGTTATGGGCAAAATGCTTTGCAACACTCTAAAGAAGTTTCGTTTTTATTGGGAGTTATGGCTTCTGAACTGGGGTTAGATTTTAAATTAGGCCGCCGGATTGGATTGTTGCATGATATTGGTAAAGCCGTAGACCATCAGGTTGAGGGAACGCACGCTAAACTGGGAGCGGACCTGGCCAGAAAATATAATGAATCTATTGAAGTGATCGGGTCAATTGAATCGCATCATGAAGAAGCCCAGCCGCAGAGCCTGTATGCAGTTTTAGCCGTAGCTGCTGATGCAATCAGCGCAGCCCGGCCCGGCGCCCGAAGAGAAACCTTAGAAACTTATATCAAGCGTTTAGATAAACTGGAGTCTATCGCCAATTTATTTAAAGGGGTTGAGAAATCTTTTGCTATTCAGGCTGGCCGTGAGATCCGCGTTATTGTGCAGCCGGAAAAAATAAATGATAA
>JAQTRA010000093.1 GCA_028712045.1 Candidatus Omnitrophota bacterium
TACTGGTCTATATGCCGGCGCCTGATAATGCTCTACCGGCGGCTTAATTTTAAAAAGTTCATTTGGACGAGGCAATGCCTGAGAATTAGGCATTTTCCCGGTCGGAGAATTATATGGCTTATACCTTGATTGTTCTATTTTAAATTGCTGAACTGATTGTTGCTTCCAATAATCCGGCGGCGCAATGCTTTTAAAATCATATTTTCCCGGCCAGGAGCCATGCGTAGGAAAATATTTCCAGCTAGACACATCCTGCTGCCTAAGCATCTTATCTAAATGCAGCATTGATAAATTAGGGAATGCCTGTCGGGTGATATTAGAGATAACCCGGGGATCTTTAAAACCAGAATGAAACTCCCGGGAATCTTTAGTAATATCAGGAGTATAATTATATTTAATATCATGCTTGTTTGGGCTAAAAGACTCAGAAATTAGAGAAACAGGATCATTGCTAGCCCAAAAATTCTTCCAACCAGAATCTATCTTAGAAAAATTATAAACTGACGGAGAATTCAAACTAACTACCTTAATCCTTCCTTCTTTAATAGCTGCTGCAATAAGAGTATTCTGCCCAGGCTTAATGTGAGTAAATAAACGTTCATGCACAATATTTCCTGCGCTATATCCGATATTCAATATAATACCATTTTTTCCAGCGAGGTCTAAAGCTTTTAATTCCGTAGTATCAAAATCACGTTGAACTTGAGGCATTTCCCACATACGCCCTGGCCAGCGGTGCTCAATGACTTTAACCCCGCCTAATTCCAATATCTTCCTCAGCTGCCAATCTTTTGTGATATCCTGAGTTAATTCTCTCCCCGGAGTTCTCAAATCAAAATCATCGACCCCCGGGCTGATCACCACTACTTTTATCTCCGGGATCACCTGCCGGATTAACGGCATTATTGTTTTTACGTCCATTGTTTTTACACTTTGCAAAGAAAAGGCAGCAACATATTTAACCCAGGGATCATCATCAGTCTTTAAAACATTGACGAACTCTCCTGGCAACTGCGGGTATAATTTAATTTTATCACCCAATGATAATACGGTTGACCGGCGCACAAGGACATTATCGTCCTTAAGCAGCGGGATTAACGATTTCACAGTTTTTGATTCATTAAATTGCCCTAAAAATATGGCTGTGTTCTCACGCACCTGCTCATCCTTGAACTTTAACATCGGGATCATCGGATCAACAAACCTTTTGTCATTCGAAACACTTACTCCCAACGCAGCAGCTTTGATAATAAGAGGATCCCTGTCTATTAAAGCATTTTTAATTGGCTGAACTGCTTCGGGGTAACTATTAGTTTTGGTAGCTAAAGTAAACGTTACCACCTGTTTTATTGCTAAATTATCTTTATTAACTTTGCTCTGGGAAATTTTTATCATAGAATCAACAAGAACACGGCTATCCAGCCCTCTTTTAATTGATTCTAATGTCGCGATGCGCTGTATAAAATCATCCTTATCTGTTACGGCTTTATGAAAAAAATCATTAACTAGCGGTCCATCAAAATTAGCAAGCGCCACAACAGAATAGCGTTTCATATGCATGTCTTCATCAGTATGATATACATTTATAATCGGATTTATTAATTCATTTTTCCGCGTTTCTGCCAAACTCCATAGGCTGACGTAACGCAGCCCGATATCATCTGATTTTAAATGCTCAGTTAAACGCGGGATAAAATTAGGATCAAATTTTATCACTTTACTGAAATCTTCTTTAGCTTCTTCATAGTTACCTGCCGCGTTATACATGATCCCGCGCTGATAATGCAGTTCCGCGGATTCAGGATCGCTTTTTATTAATTTAGTATAATCAGCGACCATCTCATAACATTTAGCGGCGCGAATATCCCTGGCTGAATCTTCCAGGCTATATCCTCGACCTTGTTGCTGATGCGCGCATCCGGATAAAATCAAAAATACTCCAAACGCAAATATGAAACGAAGAAATAATTTAGGCGGCGCCCGGGCTTTCATTTCAAAAAATCCCTGCAGCAATTTTCCGGCCAATCGGGAAACTGTTTTCGATTCAATCGGGAAAGTAGGCTTCACTGGACTAGATATCAATGCCATTCCTTTTTCAATATTTGGCCTGCGGGTATCTATATTTGCTTGTTGCGCTTGCTTCTCGCTTGTTACTTTTCCGCGCGTCGTTACACTTGCTCCAAATAAATTTACGGCCGGCGAGCTGGCAGATTCCTTCCGGAGAATAGCTAAAGTCTGATTATCGCTATATTTAATCACCCTAAATCCTGCCGCTCTAAATTCAGTTTTGGTAAACGGCATTGAATAACAAGTTACATGTATGCTAAAAGATCCCGGAGAAGTCAGGGATGCTATAGCGCTAAGCACTGTAAGCCTTTCATCTGGCTCAAGACGGCGATATTTAATAGAATTACCCGAGGTAATTTCTACGGTCGCCAAAGCATCTAAGAAAAAGTTAGAAAAAGTAAGATTAAAAGTCCTGCCTGCTAATTCCTCCGGAATTGGCATCAGCGTTCCCTGAAAAGCCGGGATTCCGTGTTTGCGGGCAAATGAAACAAAACGAGGATCAGCCTCTAGACCTATTACATTTAATCCTCCTAAGCGGCGTAATGTTTCGACCACCACTGCCGGCCCGCAGCCAAGTTCAATTAACTTTTTACTTTGCAAATCCACCACCCTACTATAAATCTGTTCAAGCAAATACCGGTACTTAAGCAAATAATTATCAGCTGCAGTATAAGCGATAGAATCTTCGTATTTTTCGCTGCGCACAAATTCATCTAACACTGCGTTGTGATAAGGATCAAGGGAATACTCCGTTAAAAGCCGCTTATACGGCATTAATAATTTTCTCAACGGCGAACTTACGCTAAAATGATCAGCAGATCCGCTGATCTTTGCAAAGGAATGCTGGTTGTTAAAACTATGCATTAATAAATCCATAACTTTCTGATATATTAAGCCATCCGCATATTTAGTTCTCGCGGATTCCAGAACGGCTCCAACAAGCATCCAAGCATAAAGTTGATCCCGGAAGGAACCTGGCATAAAAAGATTGAACATTAATTTGATTAAAAACCTGCTTACAGGTTTATAGATTTTCTGATAATAAAACCTTTCACGCTGTGCTGCCCAGGCCTGGATCATATTGATATCAAGCTTTCTGCTTCCAAATAAAATCCTACTTTCTTCTATTGCCATTACCATAGAATGATTAATCCCGGCCAGGTTCTGATAATCCGGAATAGTAATTTTGTATTCGCGAAACAAAGCAATTAAAGCAATAGCTTCGACAATATCCTCTTCGTGATACTCATTGACTTGTTTTTTTATCTTTAATATCGATGCAGCCATAAGGCTATGCACTTCTTCATGAGCCGCTGCGCGGAAAATATTCTGGCTAGGCATCCCTATTTTTATTGAGATACGATGATTGCGCCCTACAAAACCATTCCTGAAATAACCGGATAAGGTTAAATATTTCAAAGGAGAAAACCATATTGTTATTGGTTTAATGAAAATGCTGCTTCCGTATTTATGACTAAGCAATCTAGCTCTTAACTCTGCGTCCGGGTTTATATATGGCCTTAATAAATTATGAACTTCATCCCGGGCTCGATCAATAACCATTCTTTCGCTCGCATTAAAATTTATCGCATACCATTTATTCCTCTTAAAGGATCGCAGTGAATCATTGTCTTCTATTGGCGAACTGGTTATTGCTTCTGCCTGGCGCTGGTAATCCGCTTCTTCTTGCGCCAAATCCCTTGTTAATCCAGGCCAGGAAAATCCTCCGACCTTATTAAAGTAAAATGACTCGGTGCGATCCCGAAAATAAAAAGTGATTGATTCCGGTCGAATACTGACCCTAGAAAAACCCTCTCTATTGATAAATAAGATATGTAATTGCTTGGCAAAACAATACAGGCTGAAACCTTTGCCTAAGAGCTCCCGGCCATTACTTGATAGTCCGCCAAAATCCTTATTCCAATCCTCATATTGGCGGCCTACTCCCATTGCCAATTCAATATCATCACTTTTACGTTGTTT
>JAQTRA010000094.1 GCA_028712045.1 Candidatus Omnitrophota bacterium
ATCATAATACTCTTCAGCTTTTTGAGTTAATTGATTAAGAGAATCATCTGGCGCTTGCTGATAATAAACCAAAAAATGCGTGCTTTTAAATACCCGCCAAGGCTGATTTTGGGCAAAAACAATTACAGGAATAAAAATAAACAAAAGTAGTAATTTTAATTTAAGCATTATTTTAAACTTAATACTTCGTTAGCTAACCTTGCTGTTGCATCATAAACTAATAGTTTTTGATAAGCTTTTTGCATGGCTTTAAGCTTTTCATGGCCAGCAAGATAAGTTTGTAATCTCTCTTTTAATTTATCTATATCTAAATCAGCATCCGGAATTATCTCAGCTGCGCCGATATCCTTTAAAACCAGAGCATTGGCTAACTGGTGCGCCGCAGCAAAAGGATAGGGAATTAAAAGAGCGGGTAAATTAAATTTCTGCAGCTCCGCAATTGTAGTTGCCCCTGCCCGGCAGATCACCAAATCTGCCAGGCTATAAGCATATTGCATATCCGGAAAAAACTCATAAAGTTTATAATTTATGCCACTGGCCAGATAATTGGCATTAAGATTTGCGAAATCCTGTTTTCCGCAAATATGAATTATTTGCAAATTTTGCTTTCCGGTTAAGCTGGTTATCGCCGCATAAGCTACCGCATTAATCTTATGTGACCCCTGGCTGCCTCCGGCGATTAAGATATTGAATTTGCCTTCCGGAAATTTGAAAAAATTCAAAGCCTCTTGCCGGCTGACTTTAACTAACTCGTTTCGGATAGGATTTCCCGTAAGCGTAATCTTATCACTGGGCAGATTTAGATAATTTTGAGTTGACGCAAAAGATATTGCTACTTTATCCACCAGCCTGGCTAAAATACGATTAGCTTTTCCCGGGATAACATTCTGTTCATGAATTACAGTCTTGATCCTGAATAACCAACCCCAGAATAATAACGCCACCGTATGCAAACTACCGAAACCTACAACTACGTCCGGCTTAAACTTAATAATAATGCGTAATCCCTGGGCTGCACCTTTTAAAAAATTAAATAAACCAGAGATATTCCTGGTACTCAAAGAAAAACTTAAAAATCCTGAGCTGATATACTCAACCTCAGCACAATCAGGCGGGATAAAAGTATCTTTGCTCTTAAGCGGCAAGACTAAAAGCAGGGTTGCTCCCTCTTTTTTTAAAAAGTTTACTAAAGCTACCGCCGGAAAGATGTGCCCACCGCTTGAACCACTGGCTACTAAAATACGCATTTTAAGGATACTCCCCGGTGCGGGCAATATTAATCAATATCCCCAAACTAACCATATCAAAAATCAAGGATGAGCCGCCGTAGCTGATAAATGGCAAAGGCAGGCCCTTGGTCGGGAAAACCCCGCAAGAAACTCCGATATTTACAATGGCTTTAAGTGAAATAATTAAAATTAAACCTAAAGCCAGAAAATAACCAAATTTATCCTGAGCATTCTTAATAATTTTAAGGCCTTCCCGGATAAAAATTATAAATAACACGATTACCCCCAGCGTGCCCAGTAAACCCAGCTCTTCACCAATTATCGAAAAAATAAAATCCGTGTGCGCAGCCGGTAGATAAAAAAGTTTCTGCTTAGAATGCCCCAGGCCTAAACCAAAAAACCCGCCTGAACCAATAGCAATCTGGGACTGGATAATCTGAAACCCGGATCCTTTCGGATCCAGCCAGGGATTTAAAAATGCCAAAATCCTGGCCTTGCGGTAAGGAACACTAAAAACTAAAAGATAAACCGCAGGTAAACTGCAAAGTATCAGGCTTAAAATATACCTGCCTCTTACCCCGGCAACAAACAACATAATCAATACCACACTACCCAAGGCAACAGTTGTACCCAAATCCGGCTCGATAAGAATAAGCGCACAAATTGCCCCCAAAACACATACCGGCGGAATAAAACCTTTAAGCAAAGATTTGATCTTATCACCTTTGCGGCTGATAAAATCAGCGATATATATAATCAGCGCTAAATTAGCCAGCTCTGAAGGCTGAAAACTGATAAATTTAAACCTGAACCAACGCCTGGCTCCGGCGACCTCCCGGCCTAAACCCGGGATTAATACCAAAATCAATAAGAAAAAACTAACCCAAAGAAATGCCCGCGCATGTTTCCTCAGCCAACGGTAATCAATCAACATAGCCAAGAAAGTGAACAACAACCCGACCACTAAAAAAATCAGATGCCTTTTTAAAAAATAAAAACTGTCATGGTATCTTTCTCCGGCATAAATACTGGAGGAACTGTAAATCATAACTATGCCAATACAAACCAGCACAATCGATATCGTAAGTAAATTAATGCGTGTTTTCCTAACCATGCGGATTGTCCTTAGCCAGTTTTAATACGATTTTTTTAAAAGCTCTTCCCCGGTCTTCATAATCAGTAAACATATCATAACTTGAGCACATCGGAGAAAACAAAATACTAAACCCGGGGCCAGCCAAAGAATAAGCTTTATGTACGGCCTCCTCTAGACTAACCGCTTTTTCCACTTCAAATGCGCCCTTAAGACAATTCGCAATCTTATCCGTAGCCTCTCCAATTAGCACAATTTGCTTTACCTTATTTTTAGCTGCCGGAACAATTACTCCGTAATCAATACCCTTATCCCTGCCTCCGGCAATAAGAATCACTGGCGATTGAATACTATTTAATGCCCAAATCGCAGAATCGGCAGTAGTAGCTTTGGAATCATTAATAAATTTAATCTTGTTAATTACGGCTACTTCTTCCAAGCGATGCTCGATCCCCTTAAACGCGTTAAAAACATCTAACATTTTTTGTTTATCTATTCCTAAAATTTGGCCAACCTTAAACACTGCTGATTGATTAGGATTTAAACCAGGCTGATTAGTAAAAAAATTTACTTTTGCAGCTGCCTGGCTAGCGATGCCTTGAAGCGCTGCATCGGTTCCATTTAAAATTAAGAAATCCGAGCTATCCTGGTTCATAAAAATACGCTGCTTAGCCGCTAAGTACTCCTGTAAATTAGGATAACGGTCAAGATGATTAGGGGTAAGGTTTAAAATCAGGGCTATTTTAGGTTTAAAATCCTTGATCGTTTCCAGTTGAAATGAACTTACCTCGAGTACAACAAAATCATCCTGGCGAATCAACTCCACTTCCCCGCTAAAAGGATTGCCAATATTGCCACAGACAAAAACTCGCTTGCCAGCTGCTTTAAGTATATTACCGATCAACGTGGTCACGGTAGTTTTCCCGTTTGAACCGGTTACCGCAATGATCATACCTGGGCAAAGCATACTGGCTATCTCAATCTCGGCAACCAACGGCTTACCCAAATCTTTAGCCCAAATAATTGGCTGGGCATTATCAGGAACTCCCGGAGAGATAACTACCAGATCTGCCTGCTTAATAAAACTTTCACTATGCTTACCCAGCTCAAATTGAATATCTTTTGAGGAAAGTAAGTTAGCCTGCGCTCTGGTTTGCGCGTTATCCAAAATATCCGTAACCCGCACGCCAGCACCCAAACTATGTAAAAGATTAGCACAAGCAACTCCGGAACGGGCCAATCCTACGATAGTGACACATTTACCTAAAAAGTATTTTGTGTTAAGCATAAAAAGTTTACCTGATCTTTAAAGTAACCAGGGTAAACATGGCAAGTAAACCTGCGATGATCCAGAACCTAACGATAACTTTATTTTCGGGCCAATCTAAAAACTGAAAATGATGGTGCAAAGGCGCAATCTTAAAAAAGCGTTTCTTAGTTAACTTGAAAAAACCTACCTGCATAATTACGGAGAGCGCTTCCACAACAAAAATCCCTCCCACAATTATAAGCAACATCTCTTTTTTGATCAATAAGGCCACTGTCCCGATAGCTCCGCCTAAGGCTAATGACCCGACATCTCCCATGAATATAGATGCCGGATAACAATTAAACCATAAAAACCCTAAACCCGCGCCAATGATACTAGCGCAAAAAATAGTTAGTTCTCCTGCGCCTTTAATATAAGGAATTAATAAATATTCACTTAACTTA
>JAQTRA010000095.1 GCA_028712045.1 Candidatus Omnitrophota bacterium
GGCCCGGATATGCTTTATCATTACTTAAGGGCATTTGGTTTCGGTACAAAACTGGGGATAGACCTCTCTGGTGAAATTTCCGGGATGATTATTCCGGTGCGTTCCTGGTCAAAATCATCAATTATAAATATACCTATCGGCCAGGGTGTGGGCGTTACTGCTTTGCAGTTAGTCAGCGCGATTTCCGTGATTGCTAATGGCGGGCAATTAATGAAGCCTTATATTGTTGATTCGGTGCGTGATAATCAGGGAGAAATAATCAAGCAAAATAAACCGGTATTGATCCGTAAAGTTATTTCTTTAGATACTGCTTTGCGGATTAAAAAAATACTTACCGGGGTTGTGGAGGAAGGGACCGGTAGGTTAGCCAAGGTTTCCGGATTTAGCGCCGCCGGTAAAACCGGAACCGCGCAAAAGCTTGAAGCTAACGGAACTTATTCACATGATAAATTTATTGCTACATTTATCGGCTTTGCTCCAGCTGAAGACCCCTTATTGGCTATCGTGGTCACGGTTGATGAGCCGCATCCGGTTTATTTTGGCGGAGTAGTAGCTGCTCCGGTATTTCAACAGGTAGCCGGTGACGCTATCCGCTATATCAAAGGTAATGAAATACCTACTGAGGCAATGGTGCAATGAAACTAGCAGATTTAGGGTTTAAAGGGATAACTTGTGATTCTAAAGCCGTAAAAAAGAATTTTATTTTTGTGGCGATAAAAGGTAATGCTCAGGATGGCAGTTGTTTTATTCAAGAGGCGGTTGCTAAGGGGGCAGATTATATTGTTGTGCAGGGGAAACCTCCGGCAGTAAAAACGGCTAAAAACATAAAATTTATCTCAGTTAAAGATGCGCGTAAGTTTTTAGGTTATGCCTGTGCAGAATTACACGGTTACCCCTCCCGGAAAGTTAAGGTTATCGGAATTACCGGCACTAATGGTAAAACTACTATTTCGTATTTAATTGAAGCGATCGCGAGCCAAGCAAAATATGGCTGTGGGGTGATCGGGACGATAAATCATCGTTTTAAGAATAAAATCACGGTTGCTAAAAATACCACGCCCGGCCCGGAGCAGTTGCAGGAACTCTTAAGTCAAATGCACAGCAAGCAAATTAAATATTGCGCGATGGAGGTTTCATCACATGCTTTAGACCAAAAACGCGTAGAAGGGATAGATTTTGCTTATGCGATTTTTACCAACCTTACCCAGGACCATCTGGATTATCACAAGAATCTAGAAAACTATTTTCAGGCCAAGGCTAAACTTTTTCGTGGGCTGCCTGGCTCTAGCGTAGCGATAATTAATAATGATGATCCGGTAACTTGCCGGCTTAAAACTATAACGGGTGCTAAAGTTATCACCTATGGCCTAAAAAATAAATCTGATTTTATGGCCCGGAATATCCACTATGGTATCAAGGGGTCGGAATTTATTTTAGTTGCCAGAAATATAAAAGTCAAAATTAAAAGTAATTTAGTCGGCCAGCATAATATCTATAATCTTTTAGCGGCTATTGCCTGGGGGATAAGTGAAAATATTGCTTTTAAGCATATCAAGAATGCTTTGGAAGGATTTACCAATGTTCCCGGTAGATTAGAGAAGGTTGATAATAAAAAGGGGTATAATGTTTTTGTAGATTATGCGCATACCCCGGATGCGTTATTTAATGTTATTACGGCAATGCGCCCTTTGGTTAAAAATAAGATTGTGGTAATTTTTGGTTGCGGCGGCCAGCGGGATAAACTTAAAAGGCCGAAGATGGGCCGGGTGGTCAGCCGGTTGGCCGATTATGCAATTGTTACCAGCGATAACCCGCGCAGTGAAGATCCTTTATTGATAATTAAGGATATTTGCCAGGGGATAGTTAAAAATAATTTTTGTATAATTCCGGACAGGTTTTTAGCTATTCAAAAAGGTTTGGCGTTAATCGGCAAAAGCGACTGTTTGATTATTGCCGGAAAAGGGCATGAAAATTATCAGGTGTTTAAAAATAAAGTGCAATATTTTAATGATTATCAGGCGGCGCAAAAATGCTTACGGTTGAAAAAATAGTTAAGGCCACCAAAGGTAAGCTTCTTCAAGGCAATCTTAAAGATAAGTTTACCGGTATTTCTACCGATACCCGGCAAGCACAGATCGGGAGTGCTTTTTTGGCTTTAAAGGGGAATAATTTTGATGGCCACGATTTTATTATTTCAGCTTTAAAGCTAGGCGCAACCTGTATTATTGCCAGCCAAACAACCGGCCTAATAATTCCTAAAAAAATCGCGCTCATCCAGGTAAAAGATACCGCTATTGCCCTAGGCCGCATTGCCCATTTTGTCAGGCGACAATTTAATCTTCCGGTGATTGCCGTTACCGGCTCAAATGGCAAGACTACTACTAAGGAGATGATTGCCTGGGTTTTATCCGGTGATGCCCGGGTGTTAAAAAATGAAGGAACCAAGAACAATCATATTGGCTTGCCGCAAACGTTAATTCAGCTTAAAAAAACTGATGATTTTGCGGTTGTTGAAATTGGGACCAATCATTTCGGTGAAGTAGCTTATCTGGCTAAGATTGCCATGAGCAATATCGGAGTGATTACCAATATCGGGCATTCGCACCTGGAATTCCTGAATAATCTATCTGGTGTTTTTAAAGAAAAAACCGCGCTTTTAAATAATTTAACCAAATCTAGAATTGCTATTCTTAATGCTGATGATAAATTACTTAGAAAAGTAGTCAGGCAGCAAAATAAAAAAGTAATTGTTTTTAGTTTTGGTATTGAAGAAGAAAGTGATTTTCGCGCCTCAGAAATTAAAATTTCCGGTGGTAAGATAAAATTTAAAGTTAATAAAAAATTTGATTTTCAGTTGTCGACTTTGGGCCAGCACAATATTTACAATGCTTTGGCAGCAGTTGCCGTGGGCCGGATAGTAGGTTTAAATTATCCTCAGCTTGCTGCCCGGCTGGCAACTTTTAGATTTCCTAAAAGTAGGCTTAACTTGATTGAATTTAAAGGGGCAAGATTTATTGATGATACTTATAACTCTAACCCTCTTTCTTTAGGTTGCGCGCTTAAGGCATTAAGTGCGGTAAAATGTAGTGGCCGCAAGATTTTGATTATGGCTGATATGTTAGAATTAGGTGCGCAAAAAGAATCATTGCACAGGCAAATCGCTGGTAGTATAACTAATGTATGTGATCTGTTAATCACCGTAGGCAGCCTGGCTAGGTTAACCGCATTAGCCGCTGGCCAATCAGGCCTAAAAAAAGAAAATATATTTTGTTGCGCTTCTGCCGGGGAAGCTAGAGATTTATTATTCAAAAAGATAAAACCGAAAGCCGTTGATTTAATTTTAATCAAAGGATCGCGCTCGATGAAAATGGAAGAGGTTTTTAAGGTTTAATGCTTTACCATCTGCTTTATCCGCTGAGGGATTTTATTTTTTCATTTAATATTTTCCGCTATATTACTTTCCGCGCGGCGATGGCCGCGTTGACGGCTTTTATTTTAAGTTTAATCTTCGGGCCGCTGTTAATTAATAAACTAAAAGCGCTGAAAGTCGGAGAGAAGATAAATAAAGCCGATAGCAGTAAACTTGATGATTTACACCGCCATAAACAAAGCACGCCGACTATGGGGGGGATCCTTATCCTGGGGGCAGTTATAATTTCAACCCTGCTTTGGGCAGATCTCTCAACCCGTTGTATCTGGATTGTTTTATTTTCTACCACCTGGCTGGGGATTACCGGATTTATGGATGATTACTTCAAGCAAATTAAAAAGAAAGCCAGTGGCCTTACTCCTGCTGTAAAACTTACCAGCCAGATTGTGCTTGGGCTCATTTTAGGAATAATCCTGATTATGTATAGCCGGGATGTTTTGTTAGAGATTCCGTTTTTAAAAGGGGTCAATCTAGACTTAGACGGTTTGTATGTTTTATTTGTAATATTAGTAATTGCCGGTTCATCTAATGCGGTAAATCTTACTGACGGGTTAGATGGCTTAGCTATTGGT
>JAQTRA010000096.1 GCA_028712045.1 Candidatus Omnitrophota bacterium
GTCAAATTTATCGATATTGCCGGTGACGGAAAATTGCGTATCAAAATATTTACCCTTAAGCTGGTTAACTTTTATTTTCTTGCCTGTTACATCAAAATCCGCCCCTAATGATAAATTTTCCGCGAAAAGCTTCAGATTAATACTGGGAGTCTTATAGTCAGATAGCGTTCCGCTGCTCTGATAATTTATTCCCTGATATTTAAATTTAGTATCTTTCCAATTCAGCCCCTGCTGGCTGAATCCGATAATCCCCGCGGCATCCTCTACCGGCTGATCAAGTTTATCTAATTTTAAAACTGCTTTGGTTATCCCCAGCTCACCTTGTGCTACCCAAGTGCCTTGTTCATCCGGGTGCACTCTCAAGGATAAAGCAGCTTTACCCGTAGCTGTCTTAACCAAAGTAAAATTAAATTTCTCTTTGGCGATCGCAGGAAAAATACTTAAGTCAAAATCAGTGCTTAAACTTAATACCGGAGTATTGAAATCCTTGATCCCCAACTTAATTTCAAAAGGCACGCCTAACAGCTCAGCTTTAAGGCTATCAGCGACCAAAGAACGCTGGTTAAAAGAAAATTTACCATGCAAATTCTTTATTTCACCGACTAGATCGATACCGGTAATATCAGCGTCCCAAATATTACATAAACCATCAAAAGCGGTTTGTTTAGTTTGTAAATTATACTCAAGTTTAAATTGCACTTCAGAGTTTAATTTGGCTTTTAATTTATCTTTGGCCATGGCTAAATTCTGGCCCTTGGCAATAATATCGGCGCGCAGCATCTGATCTTTAAGATTGACCTGGGCCTGCACATCCACCAAACCTGCGGCTAAATTACTCAAATTATTGTCATAAGCCGCGAATTCCGCGGGTGGCAAATTCTTGATCACGATATTGCTTAATAATTCCCGGGTTAAAATTTTATATTGCCCGGCAGCGCTGATCGAAACAACAGGATTATACGCCATCTCCCCTTTAAAATTAAACTTTACGCTGGCTGGTAAACTCAAATACACGTTAAGCTGGATATTCTTAATCTCTTTTTTAAATTTAGCGGCCAGTGTATCATCCTGAAAAACCAGATTGCCGGATAAAACACTTATTTTTAAAATTGAAAGGCTGAAATCTGATTTTTTCGCTGGGGCTTGCGCTGCGGCAAAAAGATCCTGCAGATTAAAACTTCCATCCTGCCTACGCTCTAGAAAGATATACGGGCTTTTAAGGGTTATTCCGGGAATAATAATTTGTTTCTTGAGGATCGGCCAGATAAAAATAGAACAAGTTGCCTGGCGCGTGCTTAAAATTACATTTTGAGTATCGGAAATTACCAAATCCCGCAAAATCAGCCCGCTGATCAAGCTAAACTTCACGGATTTCAAGGTTACATCTTTTCCGGTCTGCTTTTCCAGCGTGGAAACAATAAGTGCTTTTACTTTTACCGGCAGGATTACTTGATTCAGATAAACTACGCCGCCGGCAAGGATCAAGAACAGAACCAGCGTAATGATAATGAATTTTTTCATTTTCCCTTTTTAACTATCTTAGCCGCTAATTTAAAAGCTTCTATTTTATTTTTAACTTTTCCTACTGCCTGGGCCTCCTCTAACTCACTAAGCACCTTGCCGATTAAAGGAGAAGCTGACAATTTAAATTTACGCATCAAATCATTGCCGCTTAGCAAACGTACGAGTTTCTTTTCATCTTTTTTCTTTAATAACCTGCTAATTAAGGCTTTAACTGTTTTTTCATGGTTGGTGCGCGATAACGCCGTAGTTAACGGCCCCTTGGTAGCGCGCTGATCCGCTAAAGATAACAAAAGCACCGCTAAAGCATCTGTTCCGCTATCGCGAAAATAACGAAAAATTGCTCTTTCCGTGGGCTTGCCATTATCCGCCAGATAGCCCGGGCGTAAATGCCAAAGCACAATTCTTTCCAGGCAATGGCATTCATCATTAGACAATTTTAATCTGCGGGCAATTACGCGGGTCATGCCCAAACCCACTCTTTCATGGCCGTGAAAAATTATCTTTTTCTTTTCCCGGCGCATCGCCTTAGGTTTTCCCACGTCATGCAGAATACAAGCAAATTTTATCAAACTTGATCTTTTGCGTAAACTGGAGATCTGCTCATCAAGATATTCTTTGATCTGAATATCTTTACTGGCTTCCCTTAACAATACTTCAAATTGACTCAAGGTTTCTAAAGTGTGTTGCCACACATCCAGATGGTGATACGGGCCCTGGCCAATTTTACGCATTGGCTTGATCTCCGGAAAAATCAACTCTAAGATTTTTAATTTATCCAGAGTGGCCATTGCCGCATAAGCTTGATCACTGTCAAAAACCTTAAACAATTCATCCCGGATGCGCTCACTTGAGACTGAACTGATCTTTTGCTTATCTTTATTTACCAGTTTTTTTGTTTCATCACTCAAAACAAACCCCAGCATACAGCTAAAACTAAACGCACGTAAAATTCTTAAAGGATCTTCTTGAAACGAATTCTTATGCGTAGCCCGGATTATTTTATTTTTGAGATCTTCTCTGCCGGAATACGGATCAATAATCAACGCATTTAAATCTTGATCCGAAAGGACATCGCTTAAGGCTACGGCTAGAGAATTTATCGTAAAATCACGGTGCAAAAGGTCTTTTTCCAGGGTCGCAGCGCGGAAATCCGTAAAATCAAAAGTATAATATTTACCTTCAATTTTCTTAACTATCCGGCAAGCAGCATGCTCTTCATCTAAAACCACAAAACCCGCTTTAAGCTTTTTCGCTAAAGCGCGGCCGAAGCTTATTGCCGAACGCTTTAAACAAAAATCAAAATCCGGATTATCTTTCTTACGGTTTAAGATCAGGTCACGTAAAGCTCCGCCAACAAGGAATAATTTTACTTTTCTGGCTTTGGTAAAATTATAAATCGGCTTTAAGATCTCTTTTTCTTTTTCCGTGAAGATCAACATAGGTTTATTTAGCGCGCTTTGCCGGGCAGGTTAACAAAACAAAATTACTTATTTTTATTAAATATTTCTGACTGCTTGATAATTTCGTCTTCCACAAATATCGGAGCATGGAATCTTACGGCTAAAGCGATACTATCCGATGGCCGGGCATCAATGGTTTTTAGCTCACCCTTAACCGTTTTCATCACGATCTTAGCGTGAAAAGTATTCTCTTCCAACTTATCGATAATAACTTTTTCAATTGTTGCCTCAAGATCCGTAAGCATTAAATAAATTAAATCATGAGTTAACGGCCGCGGAGGATTAAAACCGCTGATCTTAAGTTTTATCGCTGAAGCCTCATTTAAACCAATGACAATCGGTAAAATCCTTGACCCGCCTTTTTCTTTTAAGGCAATTAACTGGTCATGGCGTTTTTCATCAATAACAATTTTATTTAACTCCATCTCAATCATTATAACTCCTCTAGATTATTCCAGGTAAGCTTAAAATATATGTATTTAAGTTATTATTATAAGGCGCAATACTGCAGTTATCAAGGAAATTCAAGGCAAACTTATTTCGAAACCCCGAACCCAATTATTTTTTTCTCTTGTATTAGCGGCGGCTCTAAAAGTTGCTTGATCGCTTCGAAAATCGTCTTTATTGTTACATCATGCTCAGCATACTTTCTCTCAAGAACATCTATTTTTAATGCCAGTTCTTTATGAGTTAAAAGAATTTCTCTCAACTTGGTAAATGCTCTCATAATTAAGATATTAACTTGTATTGCTCTTTCACTGTTTAATACACTTGAAAGCATGGCTACCCCATGTTCTGTAAAAACATAGGGTAAATATTTAATATTCCGGCCTTGTTTCAAGGTCACGATTTGTGACCTTGAATTCAAGGTCGCAAATTGCGACCTTGAAGACTCTAATTCTTTCCAAGTTAACTGAAACATAAAATCATCTGGAAGACGCTTAATATTCCTCTTTACCTGCTCATTTAATCTCTTAAGCTTAACTCCATAAAGCTTAGCT
>JAQTRA010000097.1 GCA_028712045.1 Candidatus Omnitrophota bacterium
CTTTCCTCGCCAGTATCTATCCGGCATATTATGCCAGCCGTATAATTCCCAGCGAGGCAGTGCGGCATGAGTGAAAAGATTGTTAAAGTCAGCGCTCTTTGTAAAAGTTACCGCGATAATCTCAATGTTTTGCAGGTATTAAAAAATATAAATTTTACGGTAGCCAGAAAAGAGTTTTTAGCCATCCAGGGCCCATCCGGAGCAGGTAAATCCACGCTTTTACATATTTTAGGCGGGCTGGATAACCCGAGCACCGGTAAAGTTTATTTTGAGGATGCGGATATCTATAGTTTAGATGATAACGCGCGGGCAAATTTCCGCGGCCGGAAAGTTGGTTTTGTTTTTCAGTTCTTTCATCTTTTGCCGGAATTAAATGCCCTGGAAAATGTTTTGTTGCCCAGCATTTTAAAATCCTGGTGGGAAAGAAAAAATAATTTAAATTTTGCGATCTCTCTTTTGGAAAGGCTGGGATTAGGAGCGAGAAAAACTCACCGGCCCTCTGAGCTTTCCGGGGGAGAGCAGCAGAGAGTAGCGATTGCCCGGGCATTAATCAACCGGCCGCAGCTTCTGCTTTGTGATGAGCCTACAGGTAATTTAGATTCGGAAAACGGAGAAAATATCCTGCGCCTGTTAAAAGAGGTTAATCAGCAAGAAGGAATTACTGTTATTATGGTTACTCATGATAAAGATATTGCCAGCGGAGCAAGCAGGATTATACATTTAAAAGATGGGATATTGGTGTAACACCCAGCCTTATCGGATAGGCTGGTGTGCACTTACTGTGCAAGGAGGTTAAAAGATGAAAATCTATATCAATGGTAAATTTTACGATAAAGAATCTGCCAAGGTTTCGGTATTTGATCACGGCTTGCTTTATGGAGACGGGGTTTTTGAAGGGATTCGTTCTTATAACCGCAGGGTATTTAAATTAAAAGAGCATATTGACCGGCTTTTTGAATCTGCGCAAAGCATCATGTTAGCTATTCCTTTGACTAAAACGCAGCTAACCAAGGCAGTGATTCAGACAATTACGGCTAATAAATTAGCGGATGCCTATATTCGCCTGATAGTTACTCGCGGAGAAGGTGACCTTGGGCTTGACCCGCGTAAATGTTATAAGGGCGCAACCATAATTATTATTGCCGATAAGATCGCTTTATATCCGGAGAAACTTTATCGCGCCGGCTTAAGTATTGTGACCGTGCCGACAGTGCGCAATTTACCGGAGGCGCTTAATCCCCAGATAAAATCTCTGAATTATTTGAATAATATCCTGGCGAAAATTGAAGCGGCTAATGCCGGATGCGATGAGGCAATTATGCTCGATTCTTTAGGTTATGTGGCCGAGTGTACCGGTGATAATATTTTTGTGGTTAAGCAGGGGCAGCTTTATACTCCTCCGCAGTGCATGGGGACTTTGCGCGGGATTACCCGTGATTCTATCCTGGAGATTGCCCGTCGGGATAAGATTTGCGCGCATGAACATGTGATCACGCGCCATGAAGTTTATATTTCTGATGAATGTTTTCTTACCGGCACCGCCGCGGAGATTATTCCGGTGGTTAAAGTGGATGGCCGGGTTATCGGTAGTGGTGTTCCGGGAAAACTTACTTTAGTTTTAATGAAGAAATTTAAACAGCTTACAGTTAAAGACGGAGTAAAATATTAAGATGCTTTGTGATGTTTGCGGTAAAAATCAGGCAACGGTGCATCTAACTGAGATTATTGATGAGCAGATGAATGAGCTGCATCTGTGTGAAGATTGTGCCCGGCATAAGAGCGCGGCTATGGAGCAGCAATTTGGCTTAAGCGAACTATTAGCCGGAATGGCGGATTTTGAAAAGCCGAATAAAGATGAAGAAGTAGTCGTTACTGCCAAATGCCCGAGCTGCGGGTTAACTTATGCGGATTTTAAAAAGATTGGCCGTCTGGGGTGCGGAGAGTGTTACAATACTTTTCGTCAGTATTTAGCGCCTTTATTAAAAAGGATACATGGCTCAAGCCAGCATGTGGGTAAAAGCCCGCTTAAAACAAAAACCAAGACTGTTGGTCAGGTAACGATTACTAAAAAGATAACTGATCTGCAGGAGTTAAAAATAAAGTTACAGAAGGCAATTGAGAAAGAAGCTTTTGAAGAAGCAGCGCTGCTGCGTGATCAGATCAAAGAAATTGAAAAGAAGCAGGGCCTAAAATAAATATGCAGATTAATGATTTATTAAATCATACTAGTGAATGGCTTAAGGGAACCGGCCCGAATTCGGATATTGTGATTTCCAGCCGAATACGCTTAGCCAGGAATTTAAGCAAGTTTCCTTTTCCGCATTGGGCGTCTAAAGCGCAATTAGACGAGGTTTTAGCTAAAACTAGCCAAGCCATGGCTAATATTGACCTGCTTAAAAGCTCTACGTTTTTTAGGCTGGCAGATTTGGATGTAATCGATAAACAGTTTTTAGTGGAAAGGCATCTGATGTCTATCGAGCATTCACAGAAAACAGAACAGAAGGCAGTATTGGTGGATGATGAAGAAATAATTGCGGTAATGGTTAATGAAGAAGACCATTTACGTATTCAGCTGATGCAGTCGGGATTTAATCTTTTTGAAGCCCGGGATATTATTAATCGCATCGATGACGCCTTAGCCAAGGAGCTGGATTACGCATACTTAGAGGATTTTGGTTATCTCACCGCCTGCCCGACTAATACCGGCACCGGGATGCGCGGTTCAGTGATGTTGCATTTACCGGCTTTGGTGATGAGCCGCCAGATTGAAAGAGTATTAGCGGCGATTTCTAAATTAAGTTTTACCACGCGCGGGCTTTATGGCGAAGGCACCCAGGCCAGTGGTAATTTTTTCCAGATTTCCAATCAGGTTTCTTTAGGCCACGCCGAAGATGAAATAATTGAAAATATTAATGGCTTGATCCGCCAGATTATTGAACAGGAAACTCAGGCCCGGGAGATTCTACTTTCTAAAAGCCGTGAAGTTTTAGAAGACAGGATTAATCGCAGCTTGGGTATTTTAAAATCCGCGCGGATTATCACCAGCCAGGAAACAATTGAGTTACTTTCGATGGTCAGGTTAGGATGCGATTTAGGAATGATTAAAGATATCGACCGCCGGACAATTAATGAACTTTTTATTATTACTCAGCCGGCGCATTTGCAAAAATTAGAGAATAAAAAACTTACTTCCGCAGAGAGGGACTTAAAAAGGGCGCAGCTTATTCGTAAAAAATTGAATTTATTATAAACTAACACCCCGCGCTAATTGGAATTGCGCGGGTGCGCCCCTTGTGGGCAGGGAGAGATCATGTTTAATCGTTTCACGGAAAGGGCAAGAAAAGTAATTATTTTAGCAAAAGAAGAAGCCAGGCGTTTTAATCATGACTATATCGGGACTGAACATATATTACTGGGCTTAATTCGCGAAGGTGAAGGCGTAGCGGCTGCGGTATTGCAGAAGCTGGGGGTTTCTCTGGAAAATATCCGGCTGGAAATTGAAAAACTGGTGCAACCCGGGCCAACTACCCAGATTATCGGGGATATTCCTTTTACTCCCCGGGCTAAAAAAGCCCTGGAGCTAGCCGCGGAAGAAGCGCGTTCCCTGGGCCATAATTATATCGGCACAGAGCATCTTTTATTAGGATTAATTCGCGAAGGCGAAGGCATATCTTCTCAGGTATTGTTGAATTTAGGTATGGATTTAAATTCTGTGCGTAATGAAGTAATGGAACTTTTGGGTTCGGCTTTACCCGGAGCCAGCCAGGGGACAGCTGCGCCGGGAAAAACCAAAACTCCGGCTTTGGATGCTTTTGGCCGTGACCTTACGGCTTTGGCGCGTGAAAATAAATTAGAGCCGGTAATTGACCGCACGCAGGAAATTGAGCGGGTAATTCAGGTGTTAAGCCGCCGTACTAAGAATAATCCGGTGTTGTTAGGTGAAGCCGGCGTGGGTAAGACCGCAATCGTTGAAGGGTTAGCC
>JAQTRA010000098.1 GCA_028712045.1 Candidatus Omnitrophota bacterium
AACTCTTAAATCTTTTTTCAATTTCGGCCTTGCTTAATTTAACTTCAATTTTGCGATTAGGTATATCTATATTTATTCTATCACCATCTTTAATAATTGCAATTGGGCCGCCGGCAGAAGCCTCCGGCGAAACATGGCCGATACACGGCCCTTTAGTTCCGCCGGAAAAACGTCCATCGGTAATTAAAGCGACGCAGTCGGCTAAACCCAGGCCCACAATTGCCGCGGTCGGCGCTAACATTTCGCGCATACCTGGCCCGCCTGCCGGGCCTTCGTAACGGATAACAATACAATCACCTTTTTTAATCTTATTATTCATAATTGCCTGCATCGCGTCTTCTTCGCGGTTAAACACACGGGCTAAGCCTGTGAATTTCATCATCTTTTCAGACACCCCGGACTGTTTTACCACTGCGCCATCTGGAGCGATATTGCCATATAAAACCGCGATCCCGCCCTGCAAATGATACGCTTTATTTAACGGACGGATAACATCATCGTCGAAAATATTCGCCTGATCAGCGATCTCAAATATTTTTTTCCCGCTTACATTCAGAGTATTGCTCAATTTAGCTTTTAATCTTTTTAATACCGCGGGTATCCCCCCGGAATATTCAATATCTTCCATAAAATGCTCGCCTGCCGGCTCTATATTAGTAATATGCGGCACGCTTTTGCTGATTTTATCGAATGTTTTAAGATCCAGGTCAACACCTGCTTCGTGAGCAATGCTCATCAGATGCAAAACCGTGTTGCTTGAGCCACCCAAGGCCATATCCACGACAATCGCGTTTTCTAAAGATTGCCGGGTAATAATATCCCGCGGTTTGATATTTTCTTTTACCAACTCTACAATCCGCTCGCCGCTAGCCTGCGCGATCCTGCGTTTTTTAGCAGAGCCTGCCAACGCTGTGCCGCAACCAGGAATAGACATGCCCATAGTCTCAGTAAGGCAAGCCATAGTATTAGCAGTATATAAACCCTGGCACGATCCCTGGCCAGGGCAAGCTTTCATCTCCAAACAAGTAAGTTCTTCCTGCGAGATATCTCCTTTTTTAGCGCGCCCCATCCCCTCGTAGGTATCATGCACAAAAGCTAACTTTCTCTTATTAAATCTTCCTGAAAGCATTGGCCCGGCAGTGACAATAACCGCCGGAATATTCAGGCGCGCAACCCCCATAAGCATGCCCGGAGTAATTTTATCGCAGTTAGTCAAACAAATAATCCCGTCTAATTGATGCGCGTTGCAAACTGTTTCAATAATATCAGCGACCAATTCGCGTAAAGCTAAAGGATAACACATCCCCAGATGCCCCATGGCGATCCCGTCGCAGATTCCGGGAACCCCAAATAAAAATGGCACGCCCCCGCCATAACAGACTCCGCGTTCGATAAATCTTTCCAGATCGCGCATCCCGACATGGCCGGGAATCAGATCAGTAAAAGATGTGGCCACTCCGATAAACGGCCGCTTTAAATCATTTCTAGACAGACCAGTAGCGTGTAAAAGTGCGCGGTGCGGTACCCGATCCAACCCTTTTTTTATCGCATCTGATCGCATAATTCTATCCTTTCTTTTGATTAATCAGCACCTTCACCGTCATGAACTACGCCTTTTGCGTCCTGGCGCTTACGGGTAATTACTCTTTTAAGGGTAACGTATTTATCCATCAGCTCCCGGTTGTTTACGGCGCTAAGCTGTTTAAAGAGAAAATCAAATTTAGTTTCAATCTCGGCGGAAATTTTATCCCGGATATCTTGCGGCAGAGACATAATCTCCTTCTTAAAAGGGCCCAGGGCTTTTTTACGGGCCTTATAGAAAAATTGTTCGTCGGATTCCCCATCTTTTCTTTCGTTGGCAGCATTGATTTTTAGCCAATCATAAATTTTACTCTTTAAATCAGCGGGAAAATACTTGCTATCAAACATCATATTCTGAAATCCGGTTGCTAAATGCACTTCCAGAGTATTATTCTCCGGAAATTTATGGAACATCTCCTCCGGCAAAGTTGAAGCGCCATGCTGCACTGCCCCACCGATAGCAAATTCTTTCTGAGCGATACCGGAAAGCGTGTTTAAGGTCGCAAAATCAAGTTTAACCTCAGCAATAGAGCCATCGGTTTTAACTACACCGCCATGGGAAGTGCCGGTCTGAACAGAAATTTTACTGATCCCGGTTAACCCCTTACGTAATCTTTCTTTAAAACCTTCCATAAATGCCCGCAAATCTTCGGCAGTTGAATTTTGATGCCCAACCTCGCCAATTTCCCCGCCCACTGAAACAGTAACGCCTTTGGGCTCAATGCGGCGGATAAACTGCGTAAACTTGGCGCATACTTCATAGTTATCCTTCTGCTGCTTTTTAATATCTTTCTTGGATAAATCTACCAGCGTCGATGAGTCAATATCAATATTATAGAAACCCTCGGCGATACTGTCGGCGATCATGTCCTGTAATGCCTCTAATTCCTTATCCGGATTCTCCTGAAACTTTTTCGCATTAACCTGGCAATGATCTGCCTGAATAAATACCGGGCCGGCGTAACCTTCTTTTATGGCGGCAGCCAAAACAACTGAAGTATACTCAACCGGTGCCTGAGCAGTATAGCCCATTTCGGATTTTGCGATTTCAAAAATAAATGCTCCGGAGTTATTTTTTTTCGCAGTCCTGAATATCGCCCGCGCTAAATCATAAGTCATGCTCCGCAAATTCATCGCCGGCACAGTAAAACCGCTAAATTCACCTTTACCGCGGGCAATATAAAGCTCATGAATACTGGAGGGATAAATTCCTTTTTTGTAAGCAATACCTAGAATCTTTTTAGCTAATTTCTTTTTCGAACCTAAATCATCAGTTAAAATCAACTCCATAACAATATTATCAATTTCCAGCGGCTTTCTTCCCATTTGTCTCATCTCCTTGCCTAGAAAGGCACACCCGCGCAATACCAATTAGCGCGGGGTGTTCTTAAGTTAAAGTTTTAATTAATCTATAGAAATTATCAACCTTCAATTCTTTTTTCTGTATCGCCACCTCAAAAGCAACTTCCACAATTTTACCACTGGCGTATCCTAAGGCGATATCAGTTTTACCGGCAATCAAACAATCCACAGCAGCTTTACCCAGATTTAAAGCCAGGTCCCGGCTAACCGCAGTCGGGCTACCGCCACGCTGTACGTGGCCTAAAACCACGGTCCGTGTTTCTAATCCGGTAATATCCGTGATTCTTTTAGCAATATCATCGGCTTTCCCGGCTCCTTCAGCGACAATAATAATCCAACTCATTTTACCAATTAAGTTACCATGGACTATATCGTGACAGATGGCGTTTAAGTTAACTTCTCTTTCCGGAATAACTATATCCTCGCATCCTCCGGCCAAAGCAACTGTTAAAGCGATAAAACCGGATTGCCTACCCATAACTTCTACCACAAAAATCCGTTCCATGCTCGTGGCAGTATCGCGAATCTTATCAATAGCGTTAAGAGCGGTATTCACTGCGGTATCTGTTCCAATAGTGTAATCTATGCCATTAACATCATTATCAATCGAAGCAGCTACGCCTACGCAGGGAACATTGTATTTTTTATAAAAATCATGGGCGGCGGCAAAAGAGCCATTGCCACCGATAACTACTAACCCATCAATATTATGTTTTTTAATCGTCTCAAATGCCCGGTTCTGGCCTTCTTCGGTCCTGAACTCCGGACAACGCGCGGTCTTAAGAATCGTCCCGCCCTGACCAATAATACCCGAAACAGAGCGGTGACTTAAAAGCTTAAGTTCTTCATTGATCAAGCCCCACCATCCCCGGAATACTCCCATCACCTCTAATTTTTGATCGATCCCGTAACGCACTACTGAGCGTATTGCCGGATTCAGCCCCGGAGCATCCCCACCAGTAGTTAATACTGCGATCTTTTTCATCAGGTACCC
>JAQTRA010000099.1 GCA_028712045.1 Candidatus Omnitrophota bacterium
AAACTTATCTTGCTGGCCATGAAAAGCTTAAAGCCATGCAAAAAGCTTATCAAAAACTATTAGTTTATGATGCAACAGCAAGGTTAGTTAACGAAGTATTAAGTTTAAAATAATGCTTAAATTAAAATTACTACTTTTGTTTATTTTTATTCCCGTAATTGTTTTTGCCCAAAATCAGCCTTGGCGGGTATTTAAAAGCACGCATTTTTTGGTTTATTATCAGCAAGCGCCAGATGATTCTCTTAATCAATTAACTCAAAAAGCTGAAGAGTATTATGATGAAATTACTAATGATTTTGGGTTTAATCGGTTTAATTTTTGGACCTGGGATAACCGCGCAAAAATTTATCTTTTTGATAATCAGGATGAATATCGCCAAGCCAATAGTAATTTAGATTGGTCGGCTGGGTTAGTAACGGTTAATAATAAATCAATCCAGAGTTATCTGACTGCTCCGGGGTTAAAAGATAATATTCTGGCGCATGAAATGGCGCATATTATTTTCAGAGAAATGGTCGGTTTTAACAATCCGGCAGTTCCGCTTTGGCTTGAGGAGGGGGTAGCTGCTTTCCAGGAAAGGCGGTCTAAAAACCAGCCGGTGAACCGTTATCTGGCGGATAAAATTAAAACAAATACTTTTATGAGTTTAAGCCAGCTAAATAGTTTTAATCTGATGCAGGTAAAAGATAAGCAGCTGATCGAGTTATTTTATTTTGAATCCTATAGTTTGTTGGATTATTTGATTACTGAGTTTGGTAAAGATAAGTTTGTGCTTTTTTGCCAATATTTGCGGGATTATCGGGATTTAACCCGCGCGCTTAGATCAGCTTATTCTTTTGATAGTTTGCTAAAACTGGAAAGTTCCTGGAAGGCATATATTTCATGATGAAAAAATATTACCATTTTATAGGTATCGGCGGAATAGGGATGAGCGGTATTGCGCATTTATTACTTAAAAGTGGTTTTAGGGTCAGTGGTTCGGATTTAAAAGGTAACCGGGTTACGGATGAACTTAAGCGTTTAGGGGCCAAAATATTTATCGGCCACAGTCCTGATAATGTTACTAACCAGGATTTGGTAGTTTATTCTTCAGCAATCAGGCTTGATAATCCGGAAATTTGCCAGGCTAAGAGTTTAAATATACCTTTGATTAAAAGGGCCCAGGCTCTGGCCAGCCTGATGCAGCAGAAAACAGCCATAACTGTTGCGGGAAGCCATGGTAAAACCACTACCACTTCTTTGGTTTCCTATATGCTGATGGAAGCCGGGCTTTGTCCGACGGTTGCCATCGGAGGTATTCTTAAAAATATCGATACTAATGCTTGCTTGGGAAACGGGAAATTTTTTGTGGCGGAAGCTGATGAGTCCGATGGGTCGTTTTTGCACTATGCGCCGGATTATTCGATTATTACTAACATTGACCAGGAGCATTTGGATTATTATCATAATTTCCAAAATGAATTAAAGGCTTTTAAAGATTTCATAAATCGCACGCGTAATCCGGGATGTGTTTTTGCCTGTTCTGATGATGTTAATCTGGTAAAGTTGGTTTCTGAATATAAAGGCAAGCATTTATTTTTTGGTATAGATAATCCTAAGGATATTTACGCCAAAAATATATTATTTACTGATTTAAGCTCGGATTTCGATTGTTTCTTTAAAGAACGATTTATTTTACGTTTTCATCTGGCCTTAGGAGGCAGGCATAATATTTCTAATGCTTTAGCGGTCATCGCCTTAGGCTTGGAGTTGGGCATTAGCCTGGAACATATCCGCAGGAGTTTAGCCGGATATAAAGGTGCCGGCCGCCGGCTGGATATAAAATTTAGGAATGATGCATACCTGGTAATTGATGATTATGCGCATCATCCGACCGAGATTAAAGCTACTTTGTCCGCAGTGGTTAACTTAAAGGCGAAGCGTAAGATTGTTATATTTCAGCCGCATCGCTACAGCCGCACCCAGCTGCTTTTAGATGAGTTTGCCCAAGCTTTTGACCAGGCCGATTACCTGATTATTACGGATATTTATGCGGCTAGCGAGCAGCCGATTGACGGGGTTAGCGCCCAGGTTTTATTAAATAAAATAAAAGAACGGATTATGGATAAAGAAGTAGTATATTTACCAAAGGAAGAAATTGTCGGGCATATTAAGAAAATTATTTCTCCGGGCGACCTGGTCATTACTCTGGGAGCAGGTGATATTGTAAAGGTTAGCGATGCATTGGCCGAAGAGCTTAAATAATAAAATCAATTTTTCTGCTAAACTGTCCGATTACACGACATTTAAAATCGGCGGCTGCGCCAAATATTTCCTTAAAGCCGGCAATTTAAGCCAACTGCTTGATGCTTTAGCTTTGGCCAAGAATAAATTTATCCGGGTTTTTATTTTAGGAGCCGGTAGTAATATTTTAGCTAGTGACACAGGTGTAAACGGATTGGTGATTAAATTAAGCGGCGCTGATTTTACAAAACTGAGCGTTCAGGGCAGATTTATAGATGCCGGCAGCGCTATGAAATTAAACCAGCTGGTTTTGCGCACTAAAGATTCGGGTTTATCTGGTTTGGAGTTTTTAGCCGGGATCCCGGGTACTCTGGGTGGGGCGCTGATGGGTAATGCCGGGGCCTGGGGCAGGTCAATTGGCGAACTAGTTGAAGAGGTTCAAGTTTTAGATTATAATGGAAAAGTCAGGCGGCTAAAAAAACAACAATTAAAATTCAGCTATCGTAAATCTAATTTACAAAAGTATATTATTCTTTCGGCCAGGCTAAGATTGAGTATAGCTAAAAAAGAAACGATCATACTGAAGATAAAACAATATCTTAAGCAACGTAGTAAAACTCAGAGTAATAATCTGCCTAATGCCGGGTGCATTTTTAAGAATCCTAAGGGTTTGGCGGCGGGCAAATTAATCGAGGAGTGCGGATTAAAAAATAAGCGCCGGGGCCAGGCAATTATTTCTCCTGTTCATGCAAATTTTATTTTAAATACAGCTCAGGCACACAGTGAAGATGTTTTAGCGCTGATGGATTTAATGCGCCGGGAAGTTAAGAAAAAATTTAAAGTTATGCTTAAGCCAGAGATAAATATATGGAAATAAGAGATTTTGGTAAAGTAGGGGTATTGATGGGCGGGCCTTCTTCGGAAAGAGAGATATCTTTGAAAAGCGGAAAAGCGGTTTTGCATGCTCTTTTGGATTCTTCAGTTAATGCCCTGGGGATTGATATAATTACAGATAATGCACAGGAAAATATTCAGTTACTTAAAAGCCATAATTTAGATGGTGTATTTATTGCTTTGCACGGCCGTTTTGGTGAAGATGGCACAATTCAGGGTATCTTAGAGAAAATGAATCTTCCTTTTACCGGTTCCGGAGTTACCGCTAGCCGTTTAACTATGGATAAAATTGGTTCTCTTGAGGTATTCAGAAAAGCCGGGCTTTATACTCCTGATTCGCGGGTTTTAGAAAGATCGATTTATAAGAAAAACCAGGATTTTAAAAATGAATTTGGTTTGCCTTTAGTGATTAAGCCGGCAAACCATGGCTCAAGTATCGGGCTTTCGATTGTTGAATCTGATAGTGATATAGCTGCGGCTATTGACCTGGCTTTTCAGTTTGATCAACGCATAATTGTTGAGCAATATATAAAAGGAAGAGAGCTTACTGTCGGAGTGCTGGATGAATTAGCTTTGCCGGTTATTGAGATCATCCCGCAAAATAAATTTTTTGATTTCCAGGCAAAATATCAGGCCGGGCTTACGGAATACATTGTCCCGGCGCATCTAGATGATGAAGTTACTTTAGCTGTACAAAAAGCAGCGCTTAGCGCGCATAAAGCATTGGGTTGTTTTGGCTGTTCGCGTACAGATATTATATTAAGCCAGAATAAATTTCCTTATCTTTTAGAAGTGAATACTATCCCGGGAATGACGGCC
>JAQTRA010000100.1 GCA_028712045.1 Candidatus Omnitrophota bacterium
TTACCCGGGCAGATTCAGATAACTGGCGCATAATTGATTTTGTGGTGATCCCCGCGGCAATGCTGATAATTAACTGCTCTTTATAATTAACTTTAATTTCTTTTAAAACACTTTCCATATCCTGAGGCTTTACCGCCAGGATAATACAGTCGGAGTTATTAATTAAATCAACAATTTGCGTTTGAGTTTTTAAGCCCTGGCAATCAATAAGTTTTTGCGCATCTTTATCAAATACAGAAACTTCAAAAAGCGTCTGCGCGCCCAAGGCAATTGCTTTGCCCATATTCCCAAAACCGATTATGCCAACCTTAATCAATCTTTCACCTCAAATATTGCCCGGCCAATGCGTAATATATCCGCGCCTTCTTCGATGGCAATTTCAAAATCATCACTCATCCCCATAGAAAGCACCCAACTTGAATCCAGGCTGTCGCGTATTTGGCGTAATTTAGCAAAATACGGCCTGGCTTGGGTTGGATTTTGCGTAAGTGGAGCGATCGTCATCAATCCCCTCACCTTGATATTATTTAATTTTAAAATCGCCTCAGTTGCTTCCGGCATTTTCTCCGGAGCAAACCCAAATTTACTTTCTTCCGGGGAAGTCTTAACCTCCAGAAGAATATCCTGCACTTTGCCGATTCTATCTGCCTGTTTATTAATTTCTTTGGCTAAGCCAATGCTGTCTACCGAATGAATTAAATCAAATATCTTTACCGCGTCTTTTACTTTATTGGACTGTAAATGACCGAGCATATGCCAGTCAACCCCAAGCAACTGCTTATAAATATTCAGAGCTTCCTGAACCCGATTTTCCCCGATTTGCCTATACCCAAGCCTAAGTACTTCTTTTATTTCTATCAGCTCACGGCCCTTAACTACGCAAATTAAGGTAATCTCTTTCGGGTCACGCTTAATTTTCAAAGCTGCCGCGCGAATCTTCTCATGAATTATCTTAAAATTATCCGCAATCATAGTTTAATCTCTCTATTATACACACTAATATCTGAGATTCAATCAAAAGCTGGCTTTCAATAACTCAGGCCAGCGCTCGCTCCAGCCGGAATTATGCGTTGCTCCCTGCACAATAACGATTTGGACATTGCTCTGATCTGCCAGCTTATCAATAAATGACCGCACGATAAAAGAAGGCACAACCTTATCCGCGCTACCCACAAAATGCCGCTGCGGGATATTGGCTACTTGCTGGGCAACATCCATCGGATTCATTGACCCTTCCAGCTGGCTTACGTGGTGATATTCATTCAATGCCTTAGGATCTAAATTACCTGCTACGGTAATTAACATTACAACGTCACTGCGCACTGCTGCCACCAGCACAGCAACCGCGCCACCTCCGGAATAACCAACCAACTCCACATCTTTAGCCCCGGATTTTTCTTTTAATATATCAATCGCTAAATTAAACGCATTAATAACTTCCGGAGCAAACCTGAATCCTGACCAATACTTTGGATCGCACTCCGGAAAACCCGAAACAGAAAATTGTCCTGGCCGCCCGATATAAACAACATTATCCGCCGGATCAACTACAGCTAATTTTAAGGCAACAGGATTTGACGGCGTTGGGTCGCTAGAAAGCCTATGCTTATTTTCCCAGGCCCGGCCATCTCCTTCAATATAAACAGTTATTTTATCGCTGAGTTTATTAAACCTCTGATAAGTCATCAGCGTAAAATCGCCGGACTGAACATATTCTTTTCTAAAACCTGCTTTTCCGGCAATATTCTCAGCTACAGATAGCCTATCTTTAAACGCTGGAATTGACACACATCCAAGAGTAGATATCACTAACAATAATATAACTATATAAATATTTTTCTTCATCTTTTTAAAATAAACAGCCCCGGATTTTCTGCCGGGGCTAGCGTTAAATATTTAGCAATCTGGGTCAGAATTTATAACGTACTGTGGCTGAGCCATAGACACCAAAGAACTCACTGGTCATCTGTGTGTCGCATTCAGCGACTAACGAAATATCATTTTTAAGGTCAAAAGATAATTTGCCGCCGATGTTTGCGCTATTTCTGGGTGACTTAACTCCGTTAGAACCAAATGACGCGCCGCCGCCGGTATAAGTCGAAGTGGCTGCTACGGCATCATTAATAAAATCAAATAACCATTTCACATGGAATTCCGGAGTAAAATTACCCCATTTATATTGTTTCCGAGAAGTAACGCTCGCGCCTAATCCAGATTGCAAGATATCGTAGCTTTGACGGTTAACTGTTAAATTTAAAGAATCCGCATTGTTTTCAACGTAACCAGCCAAACGAAGATGATTCCATTGGATAGATGCTAACGGCGTAAGTTCAAGATTATTTCCTAACTTAAATTTATAACCGCCGCCTAAATAAGCGCCGTATTGCTGGCCCTCGTAATCAGCATAAGCAGTTCTATTAATACCACCGACACTGATATCACGTTTGCCTTTATACCAGTTCCAGGCAAATGATCCGGCAGCGTCGATAAAATAAGGAATATTGGCATCCTGATATCCGGCGTAAATTGTACCCTGGCCGCTATTGATATTTGTTTTCCCATCATTGGCCGCAGAGCTTACATGGCCATAGGCATAACCACCGCTTACGCCAAGAGTAAATACATCGCTAAATAAACGGTCTATGCCGATCGCGGTGCCGGCATTCCAGGCATTATATCCTTGAATACCTTTACGCGTGCCTTGATCTAAATAACTGCCATACTCTTTTGCCCAGATGCCGTTTAACTTACTCTCATCACCGGTAGAAATACCCGTAGCCGAATTTCCCGCGGCAGCTAAAGTTAAAACACTTAGCGTTCTGTCTAGCGAAGCGCCCACAAAATTATTTAAAGCAGCATTACTATTATTTAAAACACCCGCATCCACCGTAGGCACCAATGTATCCAAGGCTGTGCCTGTTTGCGCATCGCTTAATCCTTCAAGTGTATTTAATACCGTTGTCATATCGGCCGTCGGATTAGTAATATTATCCAGAGCCGTGCCCGCGGCTGCGGCATCAGAATTATTCGCCAAAGAAGCAAAACCGGTTGAGGTACGATTTGCAGTAAGAATAAGATCGCCGTTGGAGGCTGAACCCACAAATGAGATACGCGAAGTGCTTAAAGAATTTATTGTGCCGGGGACACTAACCCCGGAACCTGTTGTATCCAATATTGTAAATGTTGCGTTGTTTGGAATATAGATACTATCTGCTATAGTCACGTCGATAGTGCCTGCAGTAGTTACCACCGCAGCCGAAGAAGATGAAATTTTACCTGAAGTTGTCGGGCTATCAATGGTCAATTTAAGTTTTGAACCGGAAGTATTTTGAGTATAAACTCCTATGCTAGAAAGTTGAGTCGAGCCAATATCGAGAGTAGCATTATTCGTAACTGCTCCCGTGCCGAGAGCTTTGATATTACCTGCTTGCAAAGTACCCGCGCTAATTGTAGTTCCGCCGGAATAAATACTCGTGCCGCTTAAAGTAAGAGTGCCGGTGCCGGTCTTGGTCAGCGCCATAGTTGCACCCTCGGTACCAATACCTCCGGAAAAGGTGGTCGAGGTGTTGTCTCCGCCTGCTGTCAATGTGGCGGGCACGCCATCGCTTTTTACCATGCCAGCTCCCGCGAGCGAGCCTATCGTCTGGTTTCCAATGGTTAAATTCAGCTTCGCTCCGGCCGCAACTGTCACGGCTGATTTCACGCCAAAGGCGACGTCAATTATTCCGGCTGTGAGCGTTCCGGCGTTGACTGTCGTGGCTCCGGTGTAGGTATTGGCGCCATTGAGCCGAAGATTTCCCGCGCCGGCCTTAATTAATCCGCCATTGGTGATGACAGCGCTAATAGCAAGGTCGTTCACTGCGTCACCATTTGCAACTGTAAATGTCCGCGTTCCACCGTCCA
>JAQTRA010000101.1 GCA_028712045.1 Candidatus Omnitrophota bacterium
TATAAATTAGAAGTTGATCCTTCGGACCGGCCGGAAGTCGTGCATATCAATGAGGGTAACTTTTATTTAAGTTTTAATTTTAATGGGGAAACTGCTAAAATTATCCGGCCAATTGTAGATCCCGAGGCTGTTTTTGGCCCGGTAACTGATTTTTCTTACCCCGCTTCATTCCTGGCCAAGCCTGATTTCATTTATCCTCAGCAACAGATGACAAAAAGTAAAACCCCTAGCGCGTTATTATTATTGAATTTAAAATTAGAACCGAAAACCCAGCAAACTTTTTATTCTGTAATTGGGCAGGCCAGGGATAGTAAAACTTTAAATCAATCGGTTAAAAAAATAACAAAGCTAGGTTATATTCAGAGAAAATCCGGCGAGAATAATGAACTTATAGCCAAACTTAAAAACGATATCGCGACTACCAGTAGTTCCAAAGCATTAGATTTATACGCCGGCCAAACTTATCTGGATAATATTATGCGTGGCGGTTATCCTGAAGTTTTTAAAAATGGTACGATCTTCTACCTTTATTCCCGTAAACACGGTGATTTAGAAAGAGATTACAATAAATTTGCATTACAGCCTACATATTTTTCCCAAGGTAACGGTAATTACCGGGATATGAACCAAAACCGGCGTAATGATGTCTGGTTTAACCCGCAGATTAAAGATGAAAATATAGTTTTCTTTATGAACTTGCTTCAAGCTGATGGTTTTAATCCGCTGGTAATCAAAGGCGAAAGCTTCCTGATTAATCATAGCGTTGATTTAGTCAAGTTATTAGGATCATTGGTTAAAAAGGATGCGCTGGATAAGCTTGAGCAATTCCTTAAAAAACCTTTTACCCCGGGTGACCTTGTTTTCTTCCTTGAAAAAAACAAAATTACCATTGCCGGCTCTTATGACGAGTTTCTAGATTTGATCCTAGCCTCTTCTGTAAAATCACAGGAAGCAGATCATGCCGAGGGATTTTGGACTGACCACTGGACCTATAACCTGGACTTAATTGAGCGTTATCTTGGGCTTTATCCCGAAAAATTCAATGAACTTTTCTTTGGCAAAAAAGTTTTTTCTTTTTACGATAATATTGAGTTAGTCAGGCCGCGGAGTGAAAAATATGTTTTATATAACGGAAAGCCACGTCAGCTGCATTCTCTTATTGCTGATGCGGTAAAAAAGGAACTCATCCGCAAACGCTTAAATTCCCCCCATCTTTTGCGCACCCTGCACGGAACCGGTGAAATTTACTTCACTACTTTGGTGGCTAAGCTTTTATGTTTAGCAGCAAATAAGCTTGCTTCTTTGGATCCTTTTGGTGTCGGCATTGAAATGGAAGCTAATAAGCCTAACTGGTTTGATTCGCTTAATGGCTTGCCTGCTCTTTTTGGCTCATCAAGCTGTGAAACATTTGAACTTAAGCGTTTACTGAAAATGATAAAAGCGGCTTTAGCAGATGCTCAGGCTAATGATATAGAAATTGCTGAAGAAGTAGCTAAATTTATTCGTCAGTTGGCTGGTTTATTTAATGAAGAGGCTTTTAGCTATTGGGATAAGAGCAATAACCTTAAAGAAGAATACCGTCACGATACACGCTTAGGTTTCTCAGGTAATTCGATAAATATCTCAACTGCAGATCTTCTCCTTTTTTTAAATGCCGCATTAAAAAAAGTTGAAGCCGGATTAGCTAAGGCTTTTAATCAGTCCCAGGGCATCTACTACTCATATTTTATCAACGAAGTTACAGAGTATGATTTAGTAAAAGAACATTACCTGCGCCCTAAAAAGTTTGTACAAAAGCCAGCTCCCTTATTTTTAGAAGGGCAAATGCATGGTTTAAGGTTGTCTTCCGGATTAAAAGAAGCCACCCAGCTTTACCAGGCAACTAAACAAAGTGATCTTTTTGATAAAAAACTAAAGATGTATAAGGTTACTGCTTCGCTGAAAAGCATGCCGGAAGAGATCGGCAGATGCCGGGTATTTACTCCCGGATGGTTAGAAAATGAATCTATCTGGCTGCATATGGAGTATAAATATATCCTGGAGTTATTAAAAACCGGCTTGATCGAGGAATTTTATTCCGAGTTTAGAAATGTGCTTATTCCTTTTCAGAATCCTCAGAGATACGGCCGCAGCATACTGGAAAATTCTTCATTTTTAGTTAGTAGTGTTTTCGCGGATAAAAATCTTCATGGGAATGGTTTCGTCGCCAGGCTATCTGGCTCAACTGCAGAATTTTTACATATCTGGTTACTAATGAATACCGGTATTAATCCGTTTACCCTGGATAACAATGGAGGTCTAAAGTTAGAGTTTAAACCGAATTTGGCAGGCTGGTTATTTGCTAAGAATGGTAAATATTCTTTTAATTTTTTAAGCCAGATCCTGGTAACGTATCATAACCCTAAGCAAAAGAATACTTTTGGCAAGAACGCGGTTAAAATTGCTAAAATTGTACTTTTTGAGAATAATCACCCCACAGAAATTGATTCTGCAGTTGTCCCTTCCTCTTTAGCTGAAAAAGTAAGGTTGCGTCAAATTAATAAAATCGATATTTATTTAGAATAAAAATTAGAACCTGCGGCGGTAATAAGCGCGGATAATATGCTGCGTATCTAAAGTAAGCATGCTTCCGCCATAAGGATCCAGGTTCATATTGCCGATGGCGCTGGAGTTGCCTTCTCCATATTGCAAAATCAATTCGTCGTCTTTGGAAGGTAAATACCTGAATTCACCATAAAAGTTATGGTGTCCTACTGACTCGGTAATGCCATTTACTAAACGGTCAACATCCTGGCAACGCGAGTAAGTATATTTAAATAACATGCCAAATTTCGGAGTAGGCATGTAAGTCATCTCTAAACCAATATGGTTCATATTATCTGAATTTAAGCTTGCCGCTTTAAAATCATTGTGCGTATAATCTAAATATATATCCATATTATCCAGAGGAGAAATTCTTAGCCCAGTTTTGAAAATATTATAAAATTCATAAGGCGCTTGCGGAAAATTGCCCTGGCTATAAAGAAACGGGTTAACATAACGATAGAGATTATCATTTTGATAATAAGTACCACCTAAGGTAGTATCGTTTCTTAAAGTATTCTGCGGAAAATTGTCATAGCCTAAAGTATAATCGTTAGTGCGTTCATAGATACCATCTAAACTTAACCAATCAAAGAAATCATAGTTTAATCCAATGGATCCGGTTTTTATTGTGGGATCCTGGCCATCAGGAACTGCTGAATTTATAAAAAACTTGCCTGTATTGCCGTCGTAAACAAATGGGTCAATGCCCCCTACAGTCCGGGGAAGCTTTTGGTAAAGGCCTAAGAGTTTAGCGGTTAACTTATCGGTAACTCTTACCGAAAGTTCATCGCGTACTTCGTTTTCAATAAACTTACCGTTTACATTATGCACGTTACGCATATCAAAAAGGTTATAAAATCTGTCATCTAAGAATGTCTCAAAACGAAAGCCGATGGTGTTTCTTCCTGCGTCAATGCCGTCGCCTATGCGCGTGCCATTAAGCTCGCCCCATCTGTCTGCGTCTGCCGGCTTAGTTAAGCTTTTATAATAATATTCCATCGGACGGCGGAAATGAATATGCCTGCTCCAGCCGGTATCCTGACGGGTATTGCTGAAGTTAGATAAGGATGCGTCAAAACCAGTATCCATACGGGAAAGATAAAACTTACTTTTTAAAAGATAACTCTCTTCTTTATCCATAGTAATATCTTCATAACCGTATTTTAAATCCATAATACTTTTCTGCGGGTAGCGGGATATAAAAGAAAAATAGTAAGCATTACCGCGGGATTTAGTTTCATAATCAGAGTTGCTCATATCGTAAAATGACTTG
>JAQTRA010000102.1 GCA_028712045.1 Candidatus Omnitrophota bacterium
ATTAAGCGCCAAGGTTTAGATGATCCCTTTGAAATCCCCAGAAGATCTGCAGATGCTCAGCCGATCTGGGAAAATTCTTGCCCGGGTAATGGAAAGGGTAAGAAAATCTGTCCGTGTCGGCATTACTACTGCTGATATTGACCGCTTAAGTGAAGAGCTGATTTTAAAAGAAAAAGCCATTCCGGCTTTTAAGGGGTATAAAGGTTTTCCGGCGACGGCTTGTATTTCGGTAAATGAAGAAATTGTTCATGGTATTCCCGGCCCGAGGGTTATTTTAGACGGGGATATCGTTAGTATAGATTTAGGTGTAAATTATCAAGGTTATTTCTCAGATGCTGCGGTAACTTTGGCAGTAGGGCGCGTTTCCAGCGATAGGCTGAAACTTATCGCAATAACCCGCCAGGCTCTGGAGTTGGGCATTAAGCAGTGCTGTGTGGGGAATAATTTAACTGACATTTCTCATAGTATCCAAAATTTTGTAGAAAAAAATGGTTATTCAGTAGTGAGGCAATTTGTCGGCCATGGTATCGGCCAGGCCTTGCATGAAGAGCCCGAGATTCCTAATTTTGGGAAACCCCATTTAGGCCCGCAATTAAAAAGCGGGATGGTTCTGGCAATCGAACCGATGGTAAATATAGGTAGCTGGGAAGCTTTGATTACTGCTAACGGCTGGACAGCAGTAACCAGCGATGGTAAAAGTTCTGCGCATTTTGAACATACCGTTGCAGTTACTGATCAAGGGCCGGTAATTTTAACAAAATAGTATGCCAAAAGAAGACCTGATAGAAACCGAAGGAAAAATTATTGAAGCATTGCCCAACGCAATGTTTAAAGTAGAGTTAGAAAATGGGCATGTAGTTTTGGCGCATGTTTCGGGTAAGATGCGGATGAATTTTATCAGGATTCTTCCGGGAGATAAGGTAAAATTAGAGCTTTCTCCTTACGATTTAACGCGGGGGAGAATTACATTCAGGGTGAAATAAGATGAAAGTTAAAGCGTCGGTACGTAAGATTTGTGATAAATGTAAAGTGATCAGAAGAAGGGGCGTAGTGCGCGTAATTTGCGCTACTCCTAAACACAAACAAAGACAAGGTTAGTCATCTTAAGGAGCAGATATGCCAAGAATTATAGGTGTTGATATACCTAAAGAAAAGAGAGTAGAAATTGCTCTTACTTATTTATATGGTGTCGGCCGGGCACTTTCCAACGTGGTGCTTAAAGAAGCCGCAGTTAACCCGGACAAACGGGCTAAAGATTTAAGTGATGAAGAAATTTCACGGATTACTGCAGTGTTACAGAAAAGTAGTTTAAGAGTTGAAGGAGACCTGCGCCGCGATATATCTCAGAATATTAAACGTTTAATGGATATCGGTTCCTATAGAGGGATGCGCCATAAAAAGGGGCTACCGGTTCGTGGTCAGCGTACACGGACTAATGCGCGTACCCGAAAAGGCAAGAAAAGATCAACTCAGGCGCCGGTGATTAAAAAAGCTGAGCCTTCAAAGGCTAAGGCTCCAGCAAAATAAATGAGGAGTAGAAAATAAAATGGCAACAAAAGAAAAAGCAAAAAAGAAAAAAATCGCCAAAGGAATAACCAGCGGAATAGCACATATTCAGGCAAGTTTTAATAATACGATTATTACGATAACGGATAAACAGGGCAATGTTCTGGCCTGGAGCGCTCCGGGTATCGTAGGTTATAGTGGTTCGAAAAAATCTACTCCTTTTGCTGCGCAGATCGCGGCAACTGATGCGGCTCGAAAAGCTAAAGAAGTAGGGGTTAAGGAATTGGAAGTTTATGTTAAGGGCCCGGGTTTTGGCAGGGAGTCAGCAATTCGCGCCCTGCAGGCAGCGGGTTTGGTGGTAACTTTAATTAAGGATGTAACTCCTATTCCTCATAATGGTTGCCGTCCTAAGAAGAAAAGGAGAGTTTAATTTATGGCCCGTTATATTGATGCAGTTTGCAGATTATGTCGTAGGCAGGGGGAAAAACTATTTTTGAAAGGCACCAAATGCCAGACGGAAAAGTGTCCGGCTAATAAAAGAGCTTATCCGCCGGGCCAGCATGGGCAGGGCAGAAGGCAAAAAATTTCTAACTATGGCCTGCAGCTGAAAGAAAAACAAAAAGTTAAAAGAATTTATGGCGTTTTAGAAAAACAGTTCCGTAAATATTTTAAGATTGCTTCGAAAACCAAAGGCGTAACTGGTAAAGTGCTCCTGCAATTATTAGAGCGCCGGCTGGATAATGTGGTCTTCCGCATGGGCTTGGGCATTTCGCGTTCACAGGCCAGGCAGATTGTCAGGCATAATTTGATTTCCGTTAATTCTCGCCGGGTTAATATCCCATCTTTTTTAGTGGCTAAAGATGATGTCGTGGCGATTAATTGTAAAGATAAGGTAAAGATTAAGATTAAAGATAATCTAGAGCTGGCTAAGGATAGGACTGTTCCGGCTTGGATTGCTTTTACTGCTGCTGAAATGAAAGGTAAAATTTTAAGATTACCAGAGAAGAATGATATCCAACAGCCGATCTCTGAACAGTTGATCGTTGAGTTGTATTCTAAGTAAAGAGCGCATAATTACGGATTCAGGCAATTAAAGTGTTATCTAAGGAGGAAATAAATGGGTATAAAATGGAGAGATTTTCAGTTTCCTAAAAAACTTGAATGCGAAGAGTCAACTTATACAGATACTTATGGAAAGTTTCAGGCTGCGCCTTTTGAAAGAGGTTATGGCGTAACTTTAGGTAATTCTTTAAGAAGAGTCTTGTTATCTTCTATCGAAGGAAGCGCCGTTACTTCGATTAAGATTGCCGGAGTAGCACATGAGTTTTCTACAATTCCCGGAGTCTTAGAGGATGTACCGGAGATAATCTTGAATATTAAAAGCTTAGTTTTAAATTCACATTCTAAGATTCCGAAAACAATTTATTTAAAAGCGGATAAAAAGGGTGAAGTAAAAGCTAAAGATATCGAGACCGACGAGACAATCGAAATTATCAATCCCGAACTGCATATCGCTACTTTGACTAAAGATACTAAGCTTAGTATTGAGATGGAAGTCTGCCGTGGCCGAGGTTATGTTCCGGGTGAGTTGAATAAAAAGGAAGATAAAATCGCCGGGTTAATTTCGGTGGATTCCATTTTTACTCCGATTAAGAAAATAAACTATTTTGTAGAAAATACCCGGGTTGGCCAGCGCACGGATTATGATAAATTAATCATCGAAATCTGGACTAACGGCAGCATTAGCCCGAAAGATGCGTTGCTTTATGCTTCTAATATTTTACAAAGACATTTAGATATTTTTGTTAACTTTGGCCAGCTACCGGAAGACATTATTGAAGAAGAGCCGGAGATGACTAAAGAGGATGTGGCGCTTTATGAAAAATTAAGGTTGCCGATTTCTGAGCTGGAGTTATCCGTCAGAAGTTCTAATTGTTTAAGAGAAGCAGGAATTAAAATTATTGCGGATTTAGTTAAGAAAAATGAAGATGAGATGCTTGGCTTCAAGAACTTTGGCAAGAAGTCGCTTACCGAGATTAAAGAGTTACTTATGGGTATGGGGCTGACTTTAGGTATACAGGTTGATTCCAAGAAAATTAAGAAGGGTTAAAATAAAATGAGACATGCAAAGAAAAGGCTGCAATTAGGTCGTTTTTCGAGTTGGCGTAACGCCACAGTAAAAAGTTTAGTCAGGAACGTTGTCCTTTGCCAGAGTATAAAAACTACTTCGCATCGGGCTAAATCCTGTAAACAAATAATTGAGAAGTTAATTACTTTGGCTAAAACAAATACGCTTTTTGCCCG
>JAQTRA010000016.1 GCA_028712045.1 Candidatus Omnitrophota bacterium
CACATCCGGGATTTAGATTGTGCGATAATTGTAGAGGGTTACCTTGATTTTATCATCCCGTATCAGGAAGGCTTAAAAAATATTGTTGCTTCGCAAGGTACGGCTTTAACTTTAGAACAGATTAAATTACTTAAACGTTACACTAATAATGTAGTGATGATTTATGACGGGGATACTGCCGGAGAAATTGCCACTTTAAGAAGCCTGGATATGCTCATTGAAGAAGACCTGCATGTTAAAGTAGTCCCTTTGCCAGCCGGAGTAGACCCGGACACCTTAGTCCGCCAAGAAGGAATTGTATCTTTCAAGAATAAAGTTGAACAGGCTTTAAGCCTTTTTGATTATAAGCTTAAAATTTTAAAAAGCCGCCATAATATAACCGAGCCGCATGATAAAGGAAAAATAGCTTCGGAAATGCTTTCTACGATTAACAAGTTTAGCAATGCTATTCTAAGGGGTGAATATACGAAAAGATTGTCTGAAGAAATCAAAATCCCGGAACATTACATTTTAGAAGAATTAAATAAATTAAAACCGAATGCCGTAGTTAATAACTCTGCAGTTGATGCAGAAAAAAAACCAGCTTTAGAGATTAGCCCGGCTGAAAAATTACTCATTAAATTTATGCTCGATGATAAAGACCTTATCCAGAGGATTATGCGTGAATTAGATCCCGGCGATTTCCAGGATGCCCGGACTTCTAAAATAGTTTCTCTGATGCACGATTTATTTATTCAGGGAAAATCTTTTGCCCCCAGCGTATTAATGAATTATTTAAGCGAAGATGACGCCAGCCAGCTGGTTTGTGAATCAATGTTTATACCTGAGCTTTCAGACCAAGAAAAGGAAAAAGCATTAACGGATTGCATTCAACGGATTAAAACCCAAAGCAAAAAAGCTAAAAGAGAAGAATTGCACCTTTTGATTAAAAACGCTCAAACTAACGGAGATGAGGAAAAATTAGGTACCCTTATTCAGGAATTTCATAATCTAATAAAGAAAGGCGACTAAAAATGAAGAAAAAAGAACAGCCAACTAAGGATATGGAGAAATTAATTGCCCTGGGAAAACAAAAAGGTTTTCTTACTTACGACGAAGTCAACGACCTGCTTCCGGAAGATCTTTCCAGTACTGAAGCTATTGATCATCTTTTTGAACTTTTAGGCAATGAAGATATCCAGGTAATTGAAGGCGATGAAGATGCCGGGCTTTCCGCTAACCGGGCGCAGCAGGATAAACAAAACGCCTCGCAACAGCGAGAAGAGCTGCTTACCGAGCAGCTTAAAAGCGAAGAGCGTTTTATGCCTCTGGATGACCCGGTAAAAATGTATTTAAAGCAAATGGGTTCGATTTCACTTTTAAGCCGTGAAAACGAAATTGAACTGGCTAAAAAAATTGAAGAGGCCGAAGATAAATTTAAACGCGCGGTTTTGGTAACTAAATTTGTCCGCAACGAGGTTATCGGCGTGGCTAATGATATCCTGGAAGATAAAATAAACTTAGAAGAAGTGGTTAAAGAAGATATCAAAATTAAAAAGAATAGTGTCATCGGCAGGTTTAAACGTATTCTCGCTAAAGCTAAACAAACCCGCAGTGAAAGTAATTGCATTAATTTAATCTTGCAGTTGAATTTTACTACTTCGGTGATCGAAGCCGCAGTGCGCAAACTTAATGTTTTATTACGGGAATTTGAGTATATAAAGCGGTCAGGCAAAAGAAGCAACGAGCACAGCCGGCAGATTCAAAAATCAATGCTTGAGCCATACGGCAAAATTAAAGAGCAGATGAAGCTGGTTAAGTCAGCGCATCTTAAGTTTAGCCGGACGAAGAAGAAATTAGTCGAAGCAAACCTGCGCCTGGTAGTCAGCATTGCTAAAAAGTATACTAATCGCGGGCTATCTTTTCTTGATCTTATTCAGGAAGGTAATATCGGGCTGATGCGGGCGGTGGAAAAGTTTGAGTATAAACGTGGTTATAAATTCTCTACTTACGCTACCTGGTGGATTCGACAGGCAATTACCCGTTCCATCGCGGATCAGGCACGTACTATCAGGATACCGGTGCATATGACGGAAACAATTAATAAGATAATCCGTTTTTCCAGGGTTTTTGTGCAAGAAAATGGCCGGGAGCCAACACCGGAAGAAATTGCGCATAAGATGCGTTTCCCGCAGGATAAAATCAAATCAATATTAAAAATTGCCCAAGAACCTATTTCTTTGCAGATGCCCATCGGCGATGAAGGTGACACGCACTTCGGCGATTTTATCCAGGACAAAAAAGCTGTTTCTCCGGCTAATGAAACAGTCCGTTCCATGCTTAAGGATGAGATGAATTCGGCTTTAGGCACCTTAACTGAGAGAGAAAAGAAGATTTTAGTTTTACGTTTCGGAATTCTTGACGGCTGCCCGCGTACTTTAGAAGAAGTGGGTAATGTTTTTAAAGTTACCCGTGAAAGAGTTCGGCAGATCGAAGCTAAAGCCTTAAAAAAATTAAGGCACCCATCGCGTTCACGCCGGTTACGTACTTTTATGGATATGACCCTGGCGCACCAAAGAGAATATTAATTTATTTACAAAAAAATGGAAGAATATAGGTTACATACAGCTATTCTGGATAGTATCCCGGATATGGCTTGGCTAAAAGACGAACAGGGCAGGTTCATGTCAGTTAATGAGCCTTTTGGCAAAGCCTCTGGCTTTAAGCCGGAGGAGCTGATCGGCAAAACAGATTTAGATATCTGGCCAAAAAAATTAGCTGAAAGTTATCGCGCTGATGATTTAGAGGTAATGCGTTCAAAAAAACGTAAATATGTCCAGGAAGAATTATCGGATAAAGAAGGTAAGATCAAATGGATTGAAACGATTAAAACCGCTATTTTTGATGCTCAGGGAAAAGTTGTCGGGACTGTGGGTATAGCCAGGGATATTACTGGGCGCAGGCTATTAGAAGAGTCTCTGAAAGAAAAAGAACAGAAAATCCGGGCTATTTTTGACCATGTTTTTCAGTTTATCGGGCTAATGACGCCCGATGGCATTCTGATTGAAGCTAATAAAGCATCTTTAGAGTTTGTCGGTGTCGAAGCTGTTAGTGTTTTGAACAAACCTTTCTGGAAAGCCCCCTGGTGGTCACATTCGAAAGAATTACAACAAAAGTTACGTGATTCCATAGCCAAAGCCGCCGCCGGAGAATTTGTGCGTTTTGAAGCCACGCATCTTGCCAAAGACGGAATCACCCACTACATTGATTTTTCTCTTAAGCCGGTAAAAGATGAATCCGGAAAAATTATTTTTATAATCCCTGAAGGCCATGATATCAGTGAGCGTAAGCAATATGAAGGAAAGTTACGCGAAGCTTACTCTGAATTAGAACTAAGGGTAAAAGTAAGAACAGCGGATTTAAGCCAGGCTAACGATGATTTGCGTAAAACTGAGCGCCAGCTTAGGAAAACAATGGAAGAGTTGGAAGATTACCGTAATAAATTAGAAATCCTGGTTGCTGAACGTACTAAAGAATTAGAAATAGAAATCGAACAAAGAAAAACTGCGCAGATAAAAGAAAGGTCCCTAAGTAAACAGATTGAGTTTATTTTAGGCGCCACTAAAACCGGGCTAGATATTATTGATCAGAATTTTTATATTCGTTATATTGACCCGGAGTGGGCCAGAAAATACGGAGATTACCAAGGGAAAAAATGTTTTGAATATTTCATGGACCGTAAATCTCCTTGCCTGGAATGTGCGTTAAAAAAAGCTTTTACTACGAAACAAGCAGTAGTTAGTTATGAAGTTCTGGCTAAAGAGAATAATCGGCCAATTCAGGTAACTTCTATTCCTTTCCAGGATGAATCCGGTGAGTGGCTAGTTGCTGAGATCAATGCCGATATGACTGAAAAAAAGAAAATTGATGATGAGCTTTGGCGCTATCGTGAACATTTGGAAGATGAAGTAGCCAAGCGTACCAAAGAGCTCATTCAAGAAGTTGCTTTGCACAAAAAGGCCGAGGTCGAAAAATCAAAATTAAACCGGGATTTACTTAAGTTTAATAAAAAATTAAAAAATGTATCACTGATTGACGCGCATACCGGGTTATACAACCATCGCTATCTCTACGATATTATTGAATCGGAGTTTCATCAAGCCAGAAGATACGCCCAAAGCTTATCCGTAATCATGATTGATATTGATTATTTTAAATCGATCAACGATGTTTATGGAGTGACATTCGGGGATCTGGTATTAAACCAGTTTGCTAAGCAACTTAAACGCATGGTTAGAAGGTACGATATACTTATCCGCTATAGTGGCGAGGAATTTGTGATCATTTCTCCCCGGTTAAGCCGGGATTTGGCTTTAAACATGGCCCAGAGATTACTGGAGGCATTGAACTTCATAAATTTTGGCAATAAATCACATACGGTTAAGCTGAAATTAAGCCTGGCCGCCGTGTCTTTTCCGGAAGACCGAGCTAATAAAGGTGTGGAATTAATAAATTTAGCCAACACGGTATTAAATAAAGCTAAGGAGGGCGGTGGGAACCGTGCCTATTCCAGTCAGGATATCAAGAAACAAACTAAAACAATAACTAAAAAGTCTTTAAAAAATGAGGAAGTTAATTCCCTGAGGAATACGATTGAGAAACTGAATAAGAAATCTAAACAAGGGCTGGTCGAGTCTATTTTTGCTTTTGCCAAGACTATTGAATTAAAAGACCATTATACCGGCGAACATGTGGAGAATACCGTCCATTATGCCACCGAAATTGCTAAAATGTTAAATTTGCCGCGGGAGAATATCGAATTAATTAAGCAGGCAGCGATGCTCCATGACCTGGGGAAGATCGGCATTAGCGAGCACATCCTGCTAAAAAAAGGAAAACTTAACAAAAAAGAGTTCGCGGAAATTAAAAAACACCCGCAGATCGGCGCAGATATTATTCGTCCAATCCAGTTTTTACATAATCTGGTTCCCTTCATTTTTTATCATCACGAAAGATGGGATGGGAAAGGTTATCCGAGCGGAATTAAGGGTGAAGATATCCCCATGGGCGCCAGGATTATTGCTATTGCTGATGTTTATCAGGCTTTGATCAGTGACCGGCCTTACCACAAGGCTTTTAGCAAAAAGAAGGCTATCGAAATAATCAAGAAGTCCTCCGGAACACAGTTTGATCCCCGCATTGTAAATACCTTTCTTGAGGTTATCACCCGGGAAAAATAAGGGTTTTTAGCCAGGCAATAAAAATAAATTTTAACTTGCTTAAAATACCTAAAAATAGTAAAATATACTATTAATTTCGGGGCCCATAGCTCAGTCGGTTAGAGCAGTTGACTCATAATCAATTGGTCCGGGGTTCGAGTCCCTGTGGGCCCAGATAACGGGCGCATAGCTCAGTTGGTTAGAGCGCTACATTCACATTGTAGAGGCCATAGGTTCAACTCCTATTGCGCCCAAATTAAGTATACTAAAAGAGGAGAAAAATTGGGTACTGTTGACCTAAAAACTCAGATAATCGGCTTAGTAAACTTACAAGAAGTAGATAGCGAGATTTATTCATTAAAAAATGAAAAAGAAGCTAAACCACTTGAGATTAAAGCTATTGAGAGTGCTTTTGATGAAAAAAAAGCTAATTTAGCCCAGTTAGAAAAAAAATCATTAGATTTACAAAAGCAACGCAAAGAAAAAGAACTTGAGCTAGGCTCCAAAGAAGAAGCCGGCAAGAAGTTGCAAGGCCAGCTTTACTCCTTAAAAACTAACAAAGAGTATCAAACTATGTTGCAACAGATCCAGGATGCTAAGGCTGACGGAGAATTAGTCGAAGAAAAAATCCTTATTTTGTTTGAAGAAGCAGATAATGTAAAAAAAGAGATTGCCCAGGAAAATATTAAAATTAAAGAAGAGGAAAAAGTCTTCCTGGAACAAAAAAATAAAATTCAAATCCGTATATCCGAAATTGATGAAAAATTAGCCGGTCTTGAGTCTAAACGTAAGCAGCTTACTCCAGGATTAGACACTAAAGTTTTTTCCGCGTATGAAAGAATATTAAACAGCCGGGATGGTTTGGCTATTGTCACGGTGATTGATAACTCCTGCGCTGGTTGCCATATGAATGTTCCTCCTCAGGTAATTAATCTGATTAAAATGTACGAACGGATTGTTACTTGCGAAGTTTGCAACCGTATTCTTTATATTAAAGAATGATGCATCTGGAAATTTATATTGATGGCGCTTCCCAAGGTAATCCCGGGCACAGTGGAGTAGGTATTGTGATTTTAAGAGACGGTAAGCTCTTAAAGAATATTTCCGGATATATCGGCAAAGCAACTAATAATGTAGCTGAATACACTGCTTTGATATATGCTTTGGAAGAGGCGTTACTGCTTAAAGCAAAAAGCTTAAAGATTAATACCGATAGCCAGCTTTTAGCCAGGCAATTAAATAAGATTTATAAAGTTAAGCACGCCGGATTAATTAATTTATATAACCAGGCCCTACATTTATTGACTGGTTTTGAAAAAGTTTTGATTTGCCATATTCCGCGGGAAGAAAATAGCAGCGCCGATAAATTAGCAACGCAAGCAATTAAAAAGTCACTAAGCAGGCAGAATGTGGCTGCCCTGCCGTAAGGCAGGGAGGAAAGTCCGGGCTCCAGAGGGTAACGTAATGGGTAACACCCATCTTCCGATTTTTTCGGAACGGATTAGAGCCACAGAGACGAGACCCGCTTTGGCGGGGAGTGAAACGCGGCAATCTCTACGTGGAGCAAGGTATAAAAGGGATAAGTGCTGATCCGGCACGCGACCGTAAAAATTTACGGAAATAAATCCTGGGTAAGCTGCTAAAGTTTCGGAAGTGATTCCGGAATTGAGAGGAATAGCCACTAATCGATGCGTGATACTCGCATCAAGACAGAACCCGGCTTATTCTGCCTGCTGTTTATTTTACTAAAGAACAAAAAAGTACTAGTAAGGAGGAGTTATGTCAGGACATTCGAAATGGAAAACAAATAAAGGGAAAAAAGGTATTGCTGACGCAAAAAAAGGCGCTACCTACACTAAGATTATTAAAGAGCTTACGGTAGTGGCCAGGGATGGCGGGGGAAACCCGGATACCAATCCCCGGTTACGCGCAATTATGCAAAAAGCCAAAGAAGCAAATATGCCTTCGGACAATGTTAAGATGGCCATTAAACGAGGAACCGGTGAACTTCCCGGTGTAGTTTATGAGGCAGTTATGTATGAAGCCTATGGCCCGGGAGGAGTGGCGATTTTAATTGATTCGCTTACGGATAATAAAAACCGCACCACAGCAGAATTACGCAATCTGATGTCTAAAAGAGGCGGGAATATGGCTGGCGCAGGTTCGGTGAGCTGGATGTTTACGCAAAAAGGATATATCTCAGTAACTAAAGATAAGATCAAGGAAGATGAGCTGATGAATATTGTCTTAGATGCCGGAGCTGAAGATATGAAACACGATGATAATATCTATGAAATTTTTACTGCGGTGGCGGATTTAGAAAAGGTTAAGCAAGCTTTACAAGATAAAGGGATTAAATGGGAAGATGCGGAATTAACCATGATTCCTTCTTCTACCGTCAAAGTTACCGGGAATGAAGCGAAACAAGTTTTAAGTTTAGTGGAATCCTTAGAAGATCATGATGACGCGCAACAGGTTTACGCTAATTTTGATATTCCGGATGAAATCCTGAATGCCGTTGATTCTGAAAAATGATTATCCTAGGGATAGATCCTGCTTTAACCATTACCGGTTATGGAGTTATCCAGGCTAAAGGTTCTCAGATAACTTTATGCGAAGCAGGCATAATTCGCACTACTGCCAAGGAAACAACCCCTAAACGGTTAGATAAAATTTACCGGGGGATAATCAAACTGATCGAAGATACTAAACCTGATTGTTTAGTCGTTGAAAAAATATATTCGCATTCTCAGCACCCGGCGACCGCTTATATTTTAGGGCAAGCCAGAGGCGTAATTTGCCTGGCGGCGGCGACAAAAAATATTCCTTTTTTTGAATATGCGGCTACCCGGATAAAAAAAGCGATTGTGGGTAAAGGCCTGGCTTCTAAAGCTCAAGTCCAACGTATGGTCGCTAGTAGCTTAAGCTTAAAAGATTTACCCAAATACCTGGATGTTACTGATGCTTTGGCGCTGGCTATAGCGCATAGTTATATTGGGAGAGTAAAGATATGATTTCCAGAGTCACCGGAAAAGTCGTAGAAAAGGGCCTAAATTACCTGGTTGTAGATTTAGGCAGTATTTGTTATGATATTTTTATTCCTGCCTGCGTAATGCAGCACCTGGATGAATCCATTAGCGATGAGAATAAAATCAGCTTAGTAACTTATCACTATTATCAAGTTGATCAAACTAAAAGTATTCCTATGCTTTTTGGTTTTCTTAACCAGGTGGAAAAGGATTTTTTTGAGATTTTTATTACTGTTTCCGGAATCGGGCCTCGCGCAGCATTAAAAGCTTTGAATAAGCCTATTTCTTTAATTGCTAAGGCTATTGACGAAGGAGATTTAAGTTTCTTAAAAAGCCTGCCCGGTATAGGTGAACAAAGAGCTAAGGAGATTGTGGCTAAATTACAAAATAAAGTCGGCAAGTTTGGTTTGATCCAGGATCGCCAGCAGCCAGACAAGCAAATACCAAAAAATATCTCCGAAGAAGCGCTGGAAGTTTTACTGCAACTTGAATATAAACGTAATGAAGCGATGGGGATGATTAAGAAGGTTTTAGAAGCAAATCCAAGCGTTAACAGCCCGGAAGAATTACTTAATTTGGTTTATAAACAAAGGCGGTTAGAATAAAAATGGATGATAATAATTTAAAATCAGCAGTTGAAGCGATAATTTTTATATCAGAGAAGCCGGTAACCTTGGAACAAATAAAAAAAGCCCTGGGTAATCTGGATACTGCGGCAGTACGTAAAATTATTGAAGAACTAAAAAGTGAATATGAAATTCAGAACCGGGGTTTTCGGATAACTGAAATTGCCGGCGGATTTCAGATGAATGCCTGTACTGTTTTTGCTCCATTTTTAAAAAAGCTTTTTAAGGAACGCAGTGTGGATAAATTATCTAAACCGGCACTGGAAAGCTTGGCAATTATTGCTTATAAGCAACCGCTAACTAAGGCCGAAATTGAATCTTTGCGCAATGTCAACGTAGATGGAGTCATGAAGAGCCTGGTGGATAAAAATTTAATCCGTATTTGCGGTAGAAAAAAAGTTCCTGGCCGGCCATTTGTTTTTGGCACCACACGGGAGTTTCTTGAGCATTTCGGCTTAAAATCCCTTGAAGATTTGCCCAAGATTGAAGATTTTACTGCCCTGGCAGAAAAGATTGAAACAAAAAATGATATTGAGCCAATTGATGAAGTAAATAATAAAGTAAATCCGGAGGTTGAAAATGAGCCTGGACAAGTTGCGCAAGAAAATTGATTCACTTGACGAAAAACTTATTAGTTTATTAAATCTGCGCGCTAAGATAACTAAGGATATCGGCAAAGTTAAGATACATACCGGTAAAAGTATTTATGCCCCGGAGCGGGAAATGCAGGTATTGCGTAAAATTACCTGTTTAAATAAAGGGCCCCTGAAAAAAGGGGCTTTAGAGGCGATTTACCGGGAGGTAATGTCGGCTAGTATTGCATTAGAAAAACCATTGAAGATTGCTTATCTCGGGCCGCAGGCAAGCTTTACCAACCTGGCCGCGTTAAAAAGATTTGGCTCGCAGGTTGAATATATGGCCTGCAACAGTATTGCTGATGTTTTCCTGGAAGTTGAAAGAGAAGTTGCTGACTATGGAGTGGTCCCTATTGAAAACTCCATCGAAGGAGCGGTAAGCCATACGCTGGATGTGCTGGTTGATTCAGAGCTTAAAATTTGTGCTCAGGTAATCCTGGATGTATCGCATAATTTACTGGCTAATTGCGCCAAGGGAAAAATCCGCCGTGTTTTTTCTAAGCCGGAAGTTTTCGGCCAATGCCGTATCTGGCTGCAAAGCAATTTGCCTAACGCAGAATTAGTTGATGTTTCGAGCACAACCCGCGGATGCGAATTAGTAAAAAAAGAAAAGAATAGCGCTGCGATAGCTTCGCTTTTAGCTTCGAAAATTTACGGGTTAAAAGTTTTAGCTTCCGGAATTGAAGATTCTCCGCATAATATTACCCGTTTTTTTGTGATCGGAAAAAATATCTCCAAACCAACCGGACACGATAAAACCAGCGTGCTTTTTTCAATTAAAGATAAAGTAGGGGCTTTGTATGAAATGCTTTTACCTTTTCGTAAATACGGCATTAACCTTACTAAGATTGAATCCCGGCCATCGAAGAAAAAAGCCTGGGAGTACTATTTTTTTATTGATATTATCGGCCACGAGCAGGATAAGCTGGTAAAAAAAGCTTTAGGTGAACTAGAGCGTAAATGCAATTACTTAAAAATCCTGGGCTCTTATCCAACTGGAGAATAACTCAAAGTGAAAGAATTAATTCGTAAAAGTGTTTTAGGGGTTTCGCCCTATGTTGCCGGTAAACCCATAGAAGAAACTAAAAGGCAATTTGGTTTAAAAGAAGTTATTAAATTAGCTTCTAATGAAAACCCCTTGGGGCCTTCACCTAAAGCAGTCAGCGCAATAAAAAAATGCCTTTTGGGGGTTAACCGTTACCCGGATTCGCAAAGCTATTGCCTCAAAAAGAGGCTGGCCAGGTACTTTGGTTTAGAACCTGCAAACTTTGTATTCGGAAACGGTTCCGATGAGCTTATTGATGTATTAATTAAAACCTTGGTTGAGCCGGACGAAAATATTATTACTTCGGATACTACTTTCCTGGAATATGAAATTATTGCCCAGGCTAACGACCGCTTAGTAAAAAAAGCACCTTTACTTTATTTTAAATATGACTTAGGGGCGATACTTAAGCTAGTTGATAAAAAAACTAAATTAATTTTTATAGCTAACCCCAATAATCCCACAGGTACTTATGTTAATAAATATGAAGTTATCCAATTTTTAAATGCTCTTCCGAAATCCGTAATTGTTGTTTTTGATGAGGCCTATGATGCTTTTATTGATGTTGATGATTATCCGGATTCTTTAAGTTATCTGAAAAAAAGAAACAATATCATTATCCTTAAAACATTTTCTAAGGCTTACGGGTTAGCCGGTTTACGTTTAGGTTATGCCATAGGTAACGCTGAATTAATCGGCTACCTGGAACGTATCCGTCAGCCATTTAATGTAAACAGCCTGGCCCAAGCCGGGGCATTAGCGGCTATTGAAGATAAAAAATTTATTAAAAAAACGCGCCAACTTGTTTTAGAAGGCAAGGCCTTTATCTATTCAGCGCTTTCCGTAATGGGGCTGGGATATGTGCCTTCAGTGGCTAATTTTATTTTAATCGATACCGGAAGAGATGGGGCAGAACTGTTTAAAGCAATGCTTAAATTCGGGGTTATTGTCCGCGATATGAAACAATATGGTTTAAAAAATTTTATCCGGGTAACTATCGGAACCCAAAAAGAAAATGAACGTTTTGTGCGTGTTCTAAGAAAAAACCTGATCCCTCGCGCTTAAAGGAGATTAACTCATGATTATTGTTTTGAAGCCTGAAGCAACTCAAGCTCAAATTGATCACATAATTGATAAAGTTCAAGCTTTAGGATTGACTCCGCACGTTTCCAAGGGAAGCGAAAGGACGATTATCGGAGTTATCGGCCCGGAAGATGTTTTGCGGGTAACGCCTTTAGAAGTTTTTCCGGGTGTTGAAAATGTTATCCCGGTACTTTCGCCATTTCGGTTAGTTTCCCGGGAATTCAAAAAAGAAAATTCAATAATTGACCTGGGAAAAGGAGTGAGTATCGGCGGCAAAGAAGCCGTAATTATGGCTGGGCCGTGTACGATCGAAAATATCGATAGTTTATTTGAAATTGCCAGAGAAATTAAAAAAGCCGGGGCTACCGTATTACGGGGAGGCGCTTTTAAACCCAGGACATCGCCTTATAGTTTTCAGGGATTAGGCAAAGCCGGATTGCAGATGTTAAGAGAAGTAGGCAATGAGTTGGGTTTAGTTACGGTTAGTGAGGTTATGGACCCGCGGGATGTTGGTTTAGTTGCTGAATATGTCGATATCTTACAGATTGGTTGCCGGAATATGCAAAATTTTAATCTTTTAAAAGAAGTCGGGGCAGTTAAAAAACCTGTGTTATTAAAACGGGGCATGGCTTCTACTGTGAAAGACCTGCTGATGTCGGCAGAATATATATTAAGCGGGGGGAATTTTTCAGTTATTTTATGCGAACGCGGAATTCGCACTTTTGAAGATTCAACGCGCAATACCTTAGATATTAGTGCTGTTCCGGTAGTCAAGCAACTATCACATTTACCGATTATTGTCGACCCATCGCATGCAGCCGGAAAATGGGGGTTAGTTCCTGCTTTAGCCAGGGCAGCCATCGCTGCCGGTAGCGATGGCTTGATTATTGAAGTGCATAATCATCCGGAAGAAGCTGTTTCGGATGGCTCGCAATCACTCCTGCCAGCTAATTTCTCAGCTTTAATGGCAGAGCTTAAAAATATAGCCCAAGCCGTGGAGAGAAAAATTTCATGAAAATCTTTAATAAAGTTGTAATTTTTGGTACGGGTTTAATTGGCGGCTCACTAGGGTTAGCGCTGAAAAGAAAACAGCTGGCGGCTCAAATAATTGGTTTTAGTAAACACAAGGAAAACGCGATTAAAGCTTTAAAAATCGGCGCTATTGATTGCATCGGATCTTCTTTAGATGTTACCCGAGATGCTGACCTGATTATATTAGCTACACCCGTAGATACCATTACCAAGATCATGTTTAAAATATCGAAAAAAATCAAGAAGGATTGCCTGGTAATTGATGTGGGGAGCACCAAAGAAGAAATCGTGCTTAAATTAAGCCGGCTGACTTCTAATTTTTTAGGTTGCCATCCTTTAGCGGGTTCTGAAAAGAAGGGAATTACTAATGCTAAGGCAGATATTTTTAATAATTCGGTTTGCATTATTACTCCATCCGGTAAAACCAAAAACGCTGTTCTGGGTAAAATAAAACTACTTTGGCAAAAATTAGGAGCTAAAACCGTTTTAATGAATCCTAAAGAACATGACCAAATTTTAGCTTTCACTAGCCATCTGCCGCACTTCGTTGCTTTTTCTCTAATGGGAGCTATCCCGGATAAATTTCTTAAACTTAGTTCTGGTGGTCTAAAGGATGTTACGCGTATTTCCGGCTCAAGCGAATTACTCTGGAATCAGATATTCTTAAGCAATCGCAAAAATCTCTTGGCTGCAGTTTCTTCTTTCCAGGTAAAACTTGCCGCATTAAAGCTTGCCTTAAGCAAAAAAAATGCAAAACTTTTAACAAAAATACTATCCACAGCTAAGGAAAAACGAGAGCGCTTGGGATGATTATTGCTATTGACGGGCCAGCCGGAGCAGGAAAAAGCACAGTAGCTAAAATTTTAGCTAAAAAACTGAATTTTCTCTATCTGGATACCGGAGCAATGTACCGGGCATTAACCTTGAAAGTATTAGAAAATAATATACCAATTAACGATGAAGTACGTATAAATGAGCTGGCCAAAAAGGTCCGGATAGACTTACAAAACAATCCGGATGGTTCTCTTACGGTTACTTTAAATGGCCAGGATGTTTCACTTGAGATACGCAAAGCCCGGATTACTCAGTTTGTTTCCGATATAGCCAAAATTAAAGATGTGCGCCAGGTATTGGTCAAGTTGCAAAGAGAATTAGGCAAAAAAGGCGATTGTGTTTTAGATGGCCGGGATATCGGAACTGTTGTTTTCCCTGATGCTCAAAAGAAATTTTTTATTGATGCTGCCAGTAATACCAGGGTCCAACGCCGCTTTAAAGAATTAAAGGGTTTGGGCCAGAATATCGGGGTAGATGATGTAGAAAAAGATTTATCTAACCGGGATAAAATTGACAGTACCCGGGAAATTTCACCTTTACGCAAGGCGCCTGATGCAATTTATATTGATACAACTGACCTGTCAATCGAGGAAGTTGTAGAAAAGATGTTAAAATTCATAAATAATGGATAAAGGATTAATCAGAAATTTTTCGATTATCGCCCATATTGACCACGGGAAATCTACCCTGGCTGACCGCATTCTGGAACTAACCGGAGCGGTGGATATCCGCCATAAAGGTGACCAGCTGCTGGATGATATGGAATTAGAGAAAGAACGCGGTATCACCATTAAAGCTTCCATGGTCAGGCTTAATTATTTTTCTAAAAAATTTAATCAAGAATACATTTTGAATTTAATCGACACTCCCGGGCATGTGGATTTTACTTATGAGGTTTCTAAATCATTGGCTGCTTGTGAAGGGGCAGTATTGGTTGTGGATGCCGGCCAGGGGATTGAGGCGCAAACTGTAGCGAATTATTACCTGGCTATGGAAAATAACTTACATGTTATTCCGGTAATTAACAAGGTGGATTTAATTTCTGCGGATGTCGAAAAAGTAAAAAAACAAGTGGAGACGGTTTTAGGTTTTAAAGAAGAGGAGATTATTTTAGCCTCGGCAAAAGAGGGCACCGGGGTTATTGATATCTTAGACAGGATCATTGAAACTATCCCCAGCCCCACTGGTGAAACAGATGCTCCGCTTAAAGCTTTGATTTTTGATTGCCGTTTTGATGCATTTAAAGGAGTAGTTATTTTTGTTAAGATTGTCGCCGGAGAAATTACCCCTAAAACCCAGTTAAAAATGTTTCATACCGGAAAGATTTATAAAATCGAGGAACTGGGCGTATTTAAAAATTTGAAATATTCCAGCGTAGATTCACTAACTTGCGGCGAAGTTGGATATTTTACGGCAAATATGCGGGACCCTCGGGAAGTAGTTATCGGAGACACGATGACGGATGTGAAAAATCCCTGTGCTCAAGCTTTACCAGGTTATCGCAAAGTTAAACCTCTGGTTTTCTGCGGGGTTTATCCGGTTAATCCGGCAGATTTTCCGGAGTTGCGCGATGCGATGGATAAATTAAAACTTTCCGATGCTTCATTTGTATTTGAACCGGAAAACTCGCAATCCTTTGGAACGGGTTTTCGTTGTGGTTTTTTAGGGCTTCTGCATATGGAGATCGTCCAGGAGCGCCTGGAAAGAGAATATAATCTGAACCTTATCCTTACAGTTCCTAACGTAGTTTACCGCATCAAAACAAAAGCTGGGCAGTTAATTGAGGTCGATACTCCGGCTAAGCTTTCTGCTCCAGCTGATATCGATGAAGCCCAGGAGCCTTATGCCAATCTTTTAATGATTGTGCCTGTGGATACAATTGAAGGTATCTGCGATTTTACTAAATCCCGCAGAGGAGTGTTTATTTCAAACGAATATTTAAGCGAGGACCGCGTAAAAGTGGTTTTTCAGATTCCCTTATCCGAGATAATCGTTGATTTTTACGACCGGATGAAATCGATTACCCGCGGTTATGGTTCATTAGACTACGAATTTAAAGAATATTTACCCACAAAATTAGTAAAATTAGATATAATGCTTAACGGCCAG
>JAQTRA010000103.1 GCA_028712045.1 Candidatus Omnitrophota bacterium
GGTTAATGGCAAACCAACGGTCTCCAAAACCGTGACTGCAGGTTCAAGTCCTGCCGCTCCTGTAGTTTAAAGGAGCAGGAGAGTTAAGTTAATGAGTATTTTAGCAAAACCAGTAAATTTTTTAAAAGAAGTAAGAAGTGAGCTAAGCAAGGTTTCCTGGTCTACCCGGGAGGAACTTTTAGCGTCAACGGGGTTGGTAATTGTCGTTACATCCTTAATGACAGTTTTTATCGGAGTGGTAGATTTAGGTTTATCTAAATTTTTGAGCGTTATTTTTAAATGAAAAATTGGTACGTTATCCATACGCAAACAGGCATTGAAGAAAAAGTAAAGACGTCTTTGGAGAAGAAGATCTCTGCGGAAGGGCTGCAGGATTTAATTACCAGCGTAATTATTCCCACCGAGCAGGTTTCTGAGGTGCGCTCCGGTAAAAAAAAGATTACCCAAAGAAAATTTTTCCCGGGATATTTATTAGTGGAGATGGATTTAAGCGAGCAGACTTATCTTTTTATTAAAAATTCTCCCGGGGTTACCGGTTTTATCGGGTTAGGCAAAAAGCCGGTGGCTTTACCTAAAGAGGAAGTAGACAATATCCTTAAGCGGACTAAAGAAACTGCCGCTAAGCCATCCCCGAAAATTGTTTTTGAAAAAGGTGAACAGGTAAGAGTTAACGAAGGCCCATTTTTGAATTTTAACGGCACCATCGAAGAAGTTTATCCGGAAAAAGGTAAAGTTAAAGTCAGCGTATCTATTTTTGGCCGCTCAACTCCAGTCGAGTTAGAGTATTGGCAGGTGGAAAAGGTATAACTATGGCAAAAGCAATTAAAGCTCAGATTAAGTTACACGTTCCCGCAGCTCAGGCAAATCCTGCGCCACCGGTTGGCCCGGCCTTAGGCCAGCACGGAGTCAATATTATGCAGTTTTGCAAGCAGTTTAATGATCAAACTAAAGGTCGTGATGGTTTAATTTTGCCGGTAGTGATCAGCGTTTTTGAAGACCGGACCTTTACCTTTATTATTAAGAGCCCGCCGTCATCAATTTTACTTAAAAGGGCAGCAAATTTAGCCAAAGCTTCTGGAATCAGCGGTAAAGAGACAATTGGCAAGGTAACTAAAAAACAGGTTGAAGAGATTGCCCGGCTTAAACTTGTCGATTTAAATACTGATAATTTAGAACAAGCGATGAAGGTTATTGCCGGCACTGCCCGAAGCATGGGTATTGCTATTGAAGGATAAATTATGAAAACTCAAAGTAAGCGATATAAAGAATCAGCTAAGCAGGTCGAGCAAGACAAATTTTTTCAGTTAAGGGAGGCGATCGTTATATTAAAGAAGCTGCCTAAACCAAAATTTGACGGCTCAATTGACCTGCATTTTAATTTAAGCGTGGATACCAAGAAGAGTGACCAGATGATCCGCGGAACAGTGGTCCTGCCGCACGGAACCGGAAAAAAAGTGCGGGTAGCAGTTTTTTGTAAAGGTGAGCATGAGCGCCAGGCCAGAGAAGCAAAAGCAGATTTAGTCGGCGGTATTGAACTAATTGATAAAGTCGCTGCCGGGTTCCTGGATTTTGATTGTGCTATTGCCAGCCCGGAAATGATGAAAGATTTAAGTAAGCTTGGCAAAGTGTTAGGCCCGCGGGGTTTGATGCCCAGCCCTAAAACCGGAACCGTTACCAATGATATTACTAAAGCCATTGAGGATGTCCGAAAAGGTAAAGTTGAATTCCGCGTGGATAAACAGGGCGGAATGCATTTATCAGTCGGCAAAGTATCTTTTACTGAAGATCAGTTAAGTGATAATGCGGCTAAGGTTATTGAAGCGGTTAATGAAGCCCGGCCCGCATCCGTAAAAGGGAAGTTTGTGAAGAGTTTGAGTATTAATGCTTCTATGAATCCAGGATTAAGGATTACTTGCTAAAATGAAAAAAATCGGATTGTTAGTTAAAGAAACATCGGAAAGCCGGATCAAGAATAGTTTTAAATCTTCCAAGGGTTTAATTGTTGTAAAATACTCCGGAGTGTCCAGCCCGGATATGAGTTCTTTGCGTAAAACCTTAAAAGGCGCCGGAGCTAATCTTTTCGTGGTAAAAAATAGCATCGCCAGAAGAGCCTTAAAAGATTTAGGCATTAAAGATTTAATCCCCGCGGTTGAGACTCCTTGCGCCATGATCTTTTTTAAGGATGAACCGGTAGACACCTCCAGGGTATTATGTACTTTCCGCAAAGATCACGAAAAACTCATCTTAGAAGGCGGGTTCCTGGCGGAAAAATTATTAACTCAAAAAGATATTGAAATCATGAGCAAACTTCCTTCCAAGGATGTATTACGCGCTCAGGTAGTGATGACCTTAAATTCCCCAATCTTAAAATTAGTATTGGTATTAAACCAGACATTGAAACAGTTTGTTTCTTGTTTAGAGCAAATTAAAAAGACAAAATCAACTTAACCAACGGAGGAAGAAATGGCAACTGCAAAAATGGATGAACTGATTAAATCAATAGAGACGATGAGCGTTCTGGAGCTCTCTGATTTAGTTAAAGCTTTAGAAGAAAAATTTGGCGTCAGCGCAAACATGCCGATGATGGCTGCCCCTGCTGCTGGAGCTGCTGCTGCCCCTGCTGCTGAAGAGAAGAGCACATTTACTGTTGTTTTAGCTAGCTGTGGAGCTAACAAAATCGCCGTAATTAAGGAAGTCCGCACCATTACTAACTTAGGGCTAAAAGAAGCCAAGGATTTAGTAGATGCTGCTCCTAAACCGATCAAAGAAGGCGCGACTAAAGATGAAGCTGCAGAGATTAAAAAGAAATTAGAAGCAGCTGGCGCAACTGTAGAATTAAAGTAATAATAAGTAAGTTTAGTTAAGTATAGATAAGTTTAATTAAGAGTTTAATTATTCAAGTAATTTAGAGTAAACTAAAGTAAGTTTAAGTAAGTTAACTAGGCTAATTTAGCCTTAAGAATAATGATTAAACGTAAAAGCTTTGCTAAGTTAAAAGAAGTTTATGATTTACCTAATCTGTTAGATGTTCAGCTGGAAACTTATTGTGAGTTTCTGCAGATAGATGTTCCGGTAAATGAAAAAAAGAACCAGGGTTTACAGGAAGTTTTCGGAGAGATCTTTCCTATCGAAAGCCCTGACCGTTCAGTAAAGTTAGAATTCATCAGCTATTCTTTGGGTAAACCTAAATACACGATGAGTGAATCTAAAAATCGCTCGTTGACTTATGCTGCCCCTCTAAAAGTAAAATTTCGCTTAACTACTCCGCGGGAAACCAAAGAACAAGATGCTTATTTTGGCGAGATTCCCTTAATGACGGAAACCGGTACTTTTATCATTAACGGCGATGAGCGTGTAGTAGTCAGCCAGTTACAGCGTTCTCCGGGAGTTTCTTTTGAAGAAGAGTTGCATCCTACGGGAAAAAAGATTTTTTATGGGCGGGTTATCCCTTACCGTGGTGCCTGGCTGGAATTTAAATATGACCTTACCGAAACAATTACTGCTTACGTAGACCGCCGCAGGAATTTCCCCGCTACTCAAATTTTAAGAATTTTAGGTTTCTCGGAAGATAGCCAGATTTTTGCGGCTTTTGGCAAAGAACATCCGGAGATCATTAATACCCTGAAAAAAGATTATACTAAGAATAAAGAAGAAGCTTACCTTGATTTTTACCGTAAAATGCGCCCGCCTGAGCC
>JAQTRA010000017.1 GCA_028712045.1 Candidatus Omnitrophota bacterium
CCAGTGAATCCGTTCCCGCGGTACACCCCGTGGAAATAGTATTGCAGATCCCTTGTAAGCCAAAACGCGCGCTCAGCTCTATTGAAGGAGTATTAAACATCGCCGCGTCATACAGATCCGGCCGCACTAAACTGGGATCTATGGGTTTTTTCCCGTCGTCCGTCACCAGGGCAAACTCTTCTTCCATATATTTCGTGCCGCAGATAGCATTAGCCAGGCAAACCCCGATGCGCTGCGGGTCCTCTTTGGCAAAGTTTAATTTGCTGTCTTCCACTGCCATTTTTCCGGCGGTTACGCCAAATTGCACATAACGGTCCATGCGCATCGCCTCAGTATGCGTCAGGCCTAATTTAAAAGGGTCAAAATCGCGGACTTCTGCGGCAATTTTAGTATTAAACACGGAAACATCAAAACCATCAACCCGCCTTACCGCGGATTTCCCGCCAGACATCCCATTCCAGGCATTTATTTTACCAATACCATTCGGGGAAATTACTCCAATTCCGGTAACCACTACTCTGCGTTTAATCATATTCTATCTTTCCTTTACAACACATATTCCCTCCCCCTTGTGGGGAGGGCCAGGGAGGAGATTTATTCCACCCTTGTCACTTTAAAAATTATATTTCCGCCATCCGGACAGGTTACTGTGTCGATGGAATCTGGATAAGCCATAAAATGAAATTTAGCCCCGAAGTTTAAAGCAAAAAGCGCGGGGAACGCAGTATGAAAAGCTGCCCCGCAAAATCCGGGAATACATTTTAGCCCGGTAGTTTCCCATTTATCCCCGACCTTATAATTAAAAGTACACTTTCCTTTTGCCTGCACCACTTCAATAACCATTTTTTTAGGATTAAATTTATGCTGCGGGTCTTTAGCTAAAGTTTCAACAACGCCATCCTTACCTAAAATCTCGGCTTTAAATTCCAGCTTCCCGCCATCCGGACAGGTTACTAAAAGCGAACGCTGATTATCGCGAAAACCAAATTTGGCGTTAAAACTTAAAGCATAAATAACCGGAAATAACGCGTGCGCCAGGCCCAGGCAGAAATGTTTCGGCCCATGGGTGAAATCCTCTAAAATAATTTCATCGCCGATCTTATAACCATGGTAGCAAACGCCAAATACCCCGGTTACGGTAAGTTTTAATTTAGGAAAAGGTGTTTTCACTTCATCTGTTTTCACCGGCGAGCTCCTTAACTTTAGCCATTAAAATATCTTTGGTGTAAAATACTTTGCTTTTTTCAACCTGATGCACCATATCGACTAATATTTTATTTAACGGAGCGTACATATTATGTTCCTGGGCTAAGCGCACAAATTCCCCGTTAATATAATCAACCTCAGAAACCCTGTCGCGCATTATACTTTGCAATATCGAGCCGTATAAAGGTTCCCGGCTTAAGTTTTTCATAATCCCGGAAAAAACTCCGGCGGCAGCCGCGCTGGGCATAGCAGTAAGCTTACTAATATTTTCAACCGGGAAACCCGGCAAAGAAACTAAATTTATCCCGATCTGGTTAATAATTTCAAAAGCTTCTTTCCAGATCGCGATACTTACCCGGCTGATATCTAAATCGCTAAAAACTTCCTGCATACTTTTACCGATAATTGCCGGCAGGCAATTACTGGCATTGACAAATATCTTCAGGTATTTCATACCCAGGATATCTTCGCTGATTATCGCCGGAAAAATCTTATCTAAAAATAAACTTAAATCAATTAACTCTTTTGAGGGATTGCGCTGAAATTGGCTGCCGATTACCCAGCTACCTTCAAAATTGTGCACGACTTTACCTGGCTCCAGGTAAGTTGCCCCGAACATGACAATACTGGAAATTATATTTTTTTGCGGCAGGTATTTAGCCACCAGCTTATCCGCCTGCACGCCATTTTGCGTAGTTAAAAGTATGGATTTTTGCAACAGGCCGGAATTACCCTGCAGGGCAGCATCAATATCCTGCGTTTTAGTTGCCAAAATCGCTAAATCCGGGATATAGTTTAAGGAGTCAGCGATGCTGATATTTACTTTAAAATTTCCCCGGACTCCCGAAATGCTTAAGCCATTTTCCTTAATTGCCGTAACCGATTGGCCACGGCCAACCAAAGTTACATCTTCCCCCTTATGCTTAAGATATCCGGCAACTAAACAACCAATCGCCCCGCCACCGATAACCGCAATTTTCATTAGTTATTATTACTCTTAGGGAAACCGTACTTTTTATAATCGAATTTATTCTGCTCCAAGAGGCGGATCATCATGCTGTAGAAAGGCGAAGGCACATCTGAAAAAAAAACAGAAATCACATCTTGTTCTTCAACTTGGCCCGAATTACGCTTAAGCGCAATTGCCTCAGCCTGACGGATAACCGTAGATTCGGTAATCCGCCGGTGAAATATCGGAATTTTAGAAATCAAAAGCTTAAATTTACTCTCGGTTATTGCTTCCCAGACCATGCTTTAACTCCATTAAAATTAAAGGGTTTAGTTCCTGAAGTAAGGCAGGTTTAAACCTGCCTTACTTCAGGATATAGTAAAATTTTACTATATAATTTTAGTCAATCCAGCCCTCTTTGTCAAGCTAAAATTCATTGGGGACGTCCTCCCCGGGGACATCCTTTTAAGGGTGTCCCCGGGGAGGACGTCCCCGTTCTAATGCTCGCTCCAGGAAAGAACTTTCTTACTCGGCAGGTGGATAACTATACTGTAATGCATCCCATCTTGGCCGGAAGGAAGAGTGACAATATTAAAACGCTGATACTCGGACTTAACCTCAAATATCGAAAGAAGCGCTAAAAGATCCTGCTCCTGGCGTAAACCCAGGTCATCATATTCCCTTAAATCATTTAATAAACCACCCAAATTAGAAATGCCATAAGTGGGGGTTACTGGCGGATCAGTAATTGGCTCTGTATCCAGAGGAGTAATCTTGTTTTCCCGGCGAAAACGAATCAGTAAATCCGCCACCTCAGCATCCAGGCCTAAGGCCACTAATACGGGCTTGCTGACGGTATTAATATTTACCTTACCCACTCCGTAAACCGTGACTAAATCTTTAAATTGCAAAAAACTTTCCTTAGTAATCCCTTCAACCAATAAAACTTCATTAATCGTGCTAAACGGCCGCAAATTAGAAGTAATTATAGCTTCAGCTAAATCTTCATCCATCCCGGGTAAACGCGCCAAAACTTCAACCGAAGCCAAATTTAAATTAATCAAAGAACTTTCATCAATAATCTCCGGATTATCTTCCGAACCATTTTTATCGACGAAAAAATACCGGTAAGCATTATTCGAGCATAAACTGACCTTTTTTTCCTCACTTAATTCATCCCAGGTGTCATAAGCCGGGGTCAGGTCTTTATCTTTAAGGTAAAAAATTGTTTTAAGCGCGCCTCTGGCCAAAGGCAGGGAAGTAACTAAGCGAAAATAAGTTTTGCTGAATTTAATCTCCTGGAAAACCAGGCCGGTGATCCCCAGGCCCAAAATACTTAAGATCATGATCGTCCAAAGGCAGACTACTAAAATACTGCCTTGCTTAGGCTGTCGGTAAATAGACTGTTGATTCATAGTTTTGTTTTTCAGTAAAAATAATAAATTTTACCGCTAAAGGTAAATAATCAAACTCCCACTTATCCGCCCAGACATAATCATTTTTGGCCAAATCTAAAAAAAGATAGCTAAATTTTACTTCCTTAACTTTAGCTAAAAAAATAACCGGATCAGCTCGTAGCTCCGGGTCGAGATTACCATCCTCTTTAATAATTTTATCTAATCTATCCGCCACCCGCTTCAGGGCAAAGGTTGAACTATCAAAATAATAGGTTAGCCGGGAAGGGAAATTGTCAACATTAGAACAAAAACTTATTTTTGTTTTATCTCCCTGGAATAATTTCTTACGGCAGGCAGGCTGCTGGCGCAACTCACGGGTGAGCCTTTCAGTTTTAAGCAGGAATTTTTGTTGAGTAAAATCAGTATTTTTACCCCGCCGTAAAACTGACATACCCGAGGCAAAAGTTGAATAAATAGCGATACTGACTACTGAAAAAATAGCTACCGCGATCAATAGCTCGATTAAGGTAAAAGCGCGCCGGGTATAAGGAATTTTATTTTTTTCTGAGTAAATAAGTCGCGAGAGTAACATTTTTTGAGGAATTTTTCTCCGGCCAGGTAAGTGTCGAACAAGCCGAAACTAAAAATTTAGCCAGATAATCAGATTCGACAGTCGCCGGTTCCGGGCTTATGGCTTCGGCGCTTACTGGTTCAGCATCTGCCAGCTCACCACCGGCAAATTCCGGCAATTTCAAAATTGCTTGTTGATATTTATACTCTTTGATCGGCCCTTTGATGGTTTCCTCAGCAGCGATAGCCGGCTTAACCCCTTTAAGGCTGGTAAACTCTAAATTATCAAATTTTTCTTTTATGATCATTAAGGCTGAAATATTATTTTGTGCGGCATTAACCCCCCGCACAGCCATAATATAAGAATTAGCTACTGAAGTCAGCCCGAAGCCCAAAATTAACACGCTGATCATTAATTCAACTAAAGTGAAAGCGCGGCAAACACGCAAATTATTCGCCCCAGTTGGATACATCATCAGCTGTACCTGGTTTCCCGTCGCTACCCATAGAGGAAAGATCATAACTATCCGTATTATGCTCACCCGGAGATCTATAAATATATGCCTTACCCCAGGGATCCATCGGAGTTTTCTTTAAATATGGGCCCCGCCAATTTCCGGAATCAGCTCCCGGAGACCTTAAATAATCCAACAGTTCCGGATAACGGCCTAAATCCATTTCATAAAGGTCCAAAGCTAAAGGAATGCTGGAATTAATATCGGTTTTAGCTGCCTGGATACGCGCCTGTTCAGACCGTCCGGCCAGCCGCGGGACAACCATGGCTGATAAAACCCCGATAATAATAACTACCAGCATCAATTCAATCAAAGTAAAAGCTTTTTTCATCATAACCTCCCTGTTCAATTAAGCAAAAGCAACGCCTAAAATAACCATATCAATTTTTAATAAACCCGTGCTCTCATCCTTAACCGCTAAGGTAATTTTTTCTACCTGCAACAGGATATTCGCCCCTTCAATTCCGGCGATAAAATCTAAAAAATTCTTTAACTGGCCTTCAGTGCTTAAATTAATCCGGTAAAGAGTTACTCCGCCTTTAACCTTAACCAGTCCGGCGGAATTCATATCCAATATCTGCAATTTAGCTTTCCGGTTCTCGGCTTCAATTTTACTCATCACCATGGCGATTTTTTCTTCATCCGATCCCTTGAGGCTGGAATACCCTTCAATCTGTTTTTGGGCCTTAAGAATCTCCATCCGGTTATGCTCTAAAGCAGTATATTTACGGATGGCGACCTTAGCCTTCTCAATCTCGCCGGAATAAATGCTGGTCTTATCGTAAATCGGGCCTAAAACAAAAAGCTTAAGCACCAACAAGGTTAAGAGCACCCCGATTGAAGCTACCAATATTTTTTCTTTACTGTTTAATTTTCTCATTTTACAAAAATCTCAAAGTCGACCACATCTTTATCTTTTAATTTCCTGCGGCGGGTGTAACGGTTCTGTGCGCCTTTAAAAGTTTCGGAACTGCCCAAAGTATTGGCAAAATCCAAAATATCCGGAATGGCCTGGGCATAACCCCGGATGGTAAATGCTTTGCCTAATTCCCAATTATAATTGGTAATCACAATATTATCCGGGCATAAACGGTTCAGGCCATTAAGATAAGTTAACGCGGAAGATTTAACATCTACGTATTGACGGGCAATCTTTAGTTTGGTTGTGATATCTTCCAGCTCTTTGGCATTTTTGCTTAAAACCGCGACCCGGTTTTTTAAATCTGTAGCGTAAGATTGCTGCTGCGCCAGCCGGACTAAAGCCATGCCTCCTAACATAATCAAAATATAAATTAACCCCACTCCCAAAATCAATAGTTGCTGGACCTTAAACTTCATCTCCTTCTTGATCTGGATCTCCGGAAGGGTAAACTTCAGGTCATCTTTGGACACCTGGGTACTAAAACCTAATACCGCGGATAAAGAAATATCTTTTAAACCCGAAGCCAGAAAATTATCATACTCTTTAGTAGAAAGATACTGGGTTTTTAAATTGAGTTCATTCCTTGAGATAATTTCCCCGATTTCGGTTTGAGAACTCGATACCCCGGTGAGAAACAGTTTCTCGCAGCGGGCATCCGGTATCTCGTTATTTAAAGCGACTAAAGCCTGTTTAAACTCCGCGATAAATTTATCTTTTTCCAGGGGATTTTTTAATTGCTCCGCCCCCTGAGAGATAACCACGCTGGAGCCTAATTTGTGGTTATGCACCAAAACCAGGTCGCTATAATTTACATCGATATCTAAAATCATGTAGGAATTCGGTAATTCAATTTTATTTTTTGCCGCCTCGGTTACATAATGCACTAACCCCTGGGAACTCATATAAATCGATTCAGGCAAAATGTTAATCGGGACAAAAGAATTAACAATGCTTTTAAAAACATTCTTTAAAGCAACCGCCAGGATCAAATGACTGTTACTGATGCCATCAAACCCCAGGTTTTGATAAGCCCAGAACACCTCCTCCTTGTGATACGGAATCTGGCGGATCAGATAAAGTCCGAGCATCTGCTCAATCTCTTTGGGGTCTTGCGAAGGCAGGTCAACCCGGCGGACTGTAATTTTATTGCGGCTAAGCACTACGGCAACATCCAAATCTTTACCGCATTTACTTTGCTTTAAGATCGAATTTAAAGCCGAAGAAATACTCCCCGGTTCAAGGTTAGCTATTGGCTGGACAGCGACCTTATGGCCGATACTCACTTTCATCCAGTGTTCCAAAACTTCGATCACTACTTTAGTGCGCATATTTATTTTTTAACCGCCAACAATACTATTCATATTAAATATCGGCAAAAGCATAGCAATGACCATTGCCCCGATTACTAAACCTAAAATCAAAATTATTGCCGGTTCAATTAACGAGCTTAAGGTTTTTAAATCCGCTTCGATTTCTTTTTCGTAAGACTCGGCAATATCGGCTAAAACTACTTCCAGCCGGCCGCCTTCTTCGCCTACTCTGACCATCTGCACAAAAAATTCCGGAAAAATTTTAAATTTTTTCAAAGCCTCGGAAAAGGGGATGCCCTCGCTGATATCTTTGCGCACTTTTTCTAATTGCGCGATATAAACGGGATTACCAATTACCGGGCCGGCATCAACTAAAGCAGAAAGTAAATTTACTCCGCTTTGTAAAAGCAAAGATAAGCTGCGCGAAAAATTAGCTACGGATTGTTTATAAACAACTTCTTTAATAATCGGAACATGGTATTTTAAACGGCTAAAAATACTTTCTTTATTGGCACCCTTAAGCTTTAAAACAAAAACAATCAGAAAAATCAAAATAATTAATGCCCACCAATAACTCTGTAAAAAGTTGGAAATTTTAAGCAAAATTAGCGTCGGCATAGGCAGCTGGGCCTGAAAATCATCAAACATCCCGGCTAAACGCGGAAGTACAAAAGTAAGCATAACAAAAATCGTACCCACCCCGACTAAGCTCATAAATATCGGATAAGCCAGTGCCTGCTTAACTTTTAATTTCAGATCCTGCAGCCGGCGTAAATAATCTAATAACTGGACTAAAGCATCTTTAAGCTTTCCGGTTGACTCACCGGTATGGACGATATTAACATAAAGCCGGGGAAAATATTTCGGGTAATGGCTCAAACAGGTTGAAAACGGCACGCCTTCTTTAATATCCCGGATAATTTCTCCCAGTAATATTTTTTCCGTCCGGTTATCGCAGTTTTTCTCAAGTAACCTTAAGGCGCTTAACAATTCTACGCGGGAATTAATTAAATTATAAAGTTTTTGCGTAAACAAAACCAGTTGTTTTAAACCGTATTTTCCGGCTTTTAATTTCGTGTTGTTTTTCTGGTTAGCTGCGGCTGGGGTTAGCGGGGCATTCAGGGGTTCAACAAAAATCGGCACCAGGCCCTTGTTCTGCAAATCCTCGAGCACTCCTTCAACATTGGCGCCCTCAATCTTACCCTCGATAATTTCATTAAGGTTTTTTTTGGCTTTATATTTAAATTCCATTTTACTCCATCTCGACCACGCGTAAAATTTCTTCCTTACTGGTTAAGCCCTGCTCAACCAAAAGCATGCCATTTTCCATCAGCGTGCGCATTCCTTTTTCCCGCGCTTTGGCTTTAATCTCCTGCGCGCTTTTATGCGCGATAATTAAATCCCGCATCTCATCATCAACTAACATAATCTCATAAATTGGCCGGCGGCCTTTAAATCCGGTTTCGCTGCAGGCTTCGCATCCTTTACCTTTGCATAATGAGCAAAGCAAGCGCACTAATCGTTGAGCAATAATTACTTGTACCGATGACGCTAATAAATATGGCTGGACTCCCATGTCCATCAAACGGGCAACTCCCGAGGCTGAATCATTAGTATGCAGGGTAGAAAAAACTAGGTGTCCGGTCAGCGATGAGCGGATTGCCAGGTCCGCGGTTTCTGAATCACGGATCTCTCCGATCATCATAATATCCGGGTCATGGCGCAAAACACTTCTTAAGGCGCTGGCAAAAGTTAAACCTACTTTAGGATTTACATGAATCTGGGTTATCCCTTCAATCGCAAATTCTACCGGGTCTTCAATACTGATAATCTTGACTTCTTTGCGGTTTAAACGGCTTAAGCAGGTATAAAGCGTAGTGGTTTTACCGCTTCCGGTCGGGCCGGTAATTAAAATAATCCCGTTAGGTTTTTGAATAAGTTTATTGATTATCTCCAGGTCCTGCGGTAAAAACCCGATTTTATCTAAATCTAAAAGTACCTGCGAAGGCAGGATACGGATAACCACATTCTCTCCAAAATAACCCTGGAGGATAGAAATTCTTAAGTCTACTTCTTGCCCATCCAAGAGCCTGACCTTAGCCCGGCCATCCTGCGGAATGCGATGCTCGACCACATCCAAATGGCACATAATTTTAATTCGCGAAACAATTGCCGGTTCAATATAATAAGCATCCTGGGGCATCTTCATTTCCCGCAGGACTCCGTCGATACGGTAACGTAAAGCCACCTTATCCACGTAAATTTCAATATGGATATCCGTTGCCCGCATTTTGATGGCTTCGGTAATGATCTGATTGACTAATTTTATTACTGAGGCTTCATCGGCATTTTTTTCAATATCTTCCACCGACTCATCTTTGGTTAATTTCGTCCCGGCGGTGGCCTTATCCTGCATAATTTTATCCACAGTGCCGGCAACTGCCCCGTAATATTTGTGGATCGCAGTTTCAACTTCATGCCGGCTGGTTAAAATCCGGGAAACCTGAAATCCTAAATTTATTTTTATATTTTCCGCTAGCCATACATCCATCGGATTATAGACGGCCACCGTGAGCACCTGATTTTCCAAGCTAATCGGCATAAAGCCATAATGCTGGACAAATTTTGCCGGGACGGCCTTAATCGCATCCGGAGATATGCGTACTTCTTTTAAGTGCAGGTGAAAAGGCAAGTTAAACTGCTCGGCCAGCACTTTTAACAAATCAATCTCTTTGACTAACCCGCGATTAACTAAAATTTTCCCCAACATATCACCGCTAGAAGCAGATTCTTTTAAAGCATCGCTAACCTGCTGCTCGGTAACCATATTCTTTTTAATTAATAATTCTCCCAGTAATTTTGTCAATATCATACGTTCTCCAGTTTTCCGATACAATAAATACGGGATTCATCCATTTTATCCAATTCCCCGCTAATTATCCTCTCGCAACCGCTAATCGTATCTTCTAAAGAAACATAAACCCCGGGTTTACCGGTATAAACCTCGGCGGTAAAAAACGGCTGGGAAAGAAAATTCTGTAACTTTTTAGCCCGGTCAAAAATGATTCTTTCTTCCAAAGAGAGTTCTTCTTTACCGATAATCGAAACAATCCTCTCTAATTCATCATAGCGCCGGAAGTGGCGTAAGACATCCTGGGCTACATCAAAATGCCGGCGGCCGACAATAATCGGATTTAAAGAATTAGCTGATGATTGCAAGGGGTCAATTGCCGGAAATAGCCCACGCTGGACAAGTGAACGCGAAAGCACAATTAAATTATCCATATGCGCAAATATCGCCACAACCGCCGGATCCGTTAGGTCATCTGCCGGAACGTATACTGCCTCAATTGCGGTTATACTTGAACCTTTCTCCGAACGGATCTTTTCATGCAGTTGGCCTATTTCGCTGGTCAGTGTAGACTGATACCCTCCTTCGGAAGGAATGCGTCCGAGGAGAATTGAAAGTTCGCTTCCGGCCTGGACAAAACGAAAAATATTATCCATAAAGAAAAGCACATCTTTTCTCTGCTGCAGCATAAATTCCGCTAAAGTAACCGCGGTATGCGCCGCTTCAAAACGCATGCCCGGCGATTCATTCATCTGCCCGAATATTAATATAGAACGCTTGAGTAAATCCGCGCGTAAAAATTCATGGTAAAGCTCGTTACCTTCGCGGATACGCTCTCCTACGCCGGCAAAAATACAGGTTCCGCTCTGATAACTGATGATATTATGAATAATTTCCAGAATCAAAAGGGTCTTGCCGCAGGCAGCTCCTCCCAATAAACCGCTTTTCGAGCCTTTAAGTAAAGGAAAAAGCAAGTCAATCATTTTAATTCCGGTGTAGATAACCTCCGGTTTTATTTCACTATCTAAATTAATCTGCGTCTGAGTAACCGTAGCCAGGTTTTTTAAGGGTATCGGGTCAGTAAGGTCTAAATCTCCTTTATGATCGATGGGTTTGCCCAGGGCATTAAGTACCCGGCCATAAAGCTGATTCAGATCGCGGGGAATAGTTAATTCGTGGTTCTGCAAATCCACCGGCATATTGCGGCAGACGCCATAAGTAAAACCCAAAGCTATACAACGGCAGATATTATTCCCGCGGTGTTCCACCACCTGTAAGCCGATCTCTTTTTCCCCGGGCAAATAAACCTTAAGTATTATGCCGATATTCGGCAGCGCGCCAAAAGCATCAAACAGCACGTCAACTACTGAACCGTAAACCGCGATTACCTTGGCTGTCCCTTTATTATCCATATTATATTATTATATTCCACTTATCCACAATGTAGGGGATGTTTAAACGTCCCCTACATTGTGGATAACTCTTACGAATTAATTATTCTTCTCTAATAAACGCGAAGCTGTCAGTTCGCGGATAGATTTATCCGAAAGCCCGTGTAAATATTTAAAATATTCCATCCGCAAATGGGTATTTAACTTTCCTAATTCCTCAGCGCTTCCCTCCAGATGCATAATCCGGGCGGCAAACTCCGCAAGTTTAGAAGACCAAAATATCTGATAAAACCTGAAATCCAGCCAGATTTTAATCCAGCCTTTGGTCACGGATGGCGCATCCGGCTCAACTAAAAGGTTACGCAATGGTTTGCCGGTAAAAAAAGCACCCTGGGATAACGGCAATAAAGCCTCTAACTCTGTTTGCTGCGAAGTAATATTAACAAAACGCGAGTAGACAACATAAACTTTGCCGATGGCTTTACTTAAATATTGCTTAAAAATATAATCCCGGATCTTATCGATTTTTTCCGGGTCAAGTTTTTCTCCCGGTGAATCAAAAAAAGTAAAATTAACCTCAATTTCCTTTAAATAGTGCGCTCCCTGCTCGCCGACACAAACAATACTATCCAGTGGCCGGCGCATATTTAAAAGTTTATTCACCAGCAGAAAATTTAATTCTCCCAGGAAACCCTCGTCGGAACTTACCAGAAGAATAAGCGCCGGCAGCGATTCATTCGGCGTAAGCAAATCGCTGATTACACCCGATGAAAGCAAAACCCCGAAAACTTCATCAAACTGCCGGATAAAATCTGTCCCCGGCTCTTCTTTTAAACGAAACTGGTTAAATTGCGAAGTCGCCGCTAACTTCATAACCTCAACCAAGTCTCCCAGGTTGCGGTTAAACTGCATATTCGACTTCAGCCTGCCTACAGGTATCATTTGTTGGCCCCAAATTTACCGTAGCCGACGTTTAAACGTCGGCTACGATCAGGTTATCTTAGAGCTACGGAAAAATTCTTTAATCGATCTATCCAGCTGCGCTTTAATCTCATCAGTAAGTTCTCCTTTACTGTTAAGCTGCGCAATAAGTTCAGGGCTATGGCCGGATAAATAAGCGAAAAATTTATTTTTAAAATATTTAACCTGATCTATACCCAGGGCTTCAAGTATTTTTTGGTTAAAAGCGTAAAAAACCGCGATCTCTTCAGCCTGAGAAACCGGAGAATTATTTTCCTGGATTAAAAGCTCATAAAGTGTTTTACCGCGCTGCAATTGTTCAGCTGCTTCCGGGCTAAGCTTAGTCCTTAAACGCGTAAGCCGAAGCAGTGAACGAAAACGCACATATTCATAACGCAGTCCCGCGCTTAAAGCACGGATCGCCGAGCACTGCACTTTGCTGCCGATACGCGAAACAGAAAGCTCTAAGTCTATGGCCGGCTTAAAACCTTCCTGGAACAACCCGGTATTTAAATAAATCTGCCCGTCGGTCATCGAGACGATGTTCGAGCAGATATAACCCGTAATATCACCTTGCAAGGTCTCGGCCAAAGGCAGAAAAGTCATTGAGCCGCCGCCGAATTCTTTTTTCAGCCTTCCGGCGCGTTCCATAAGCTGTGAATGCAGGAAAAATATATCACCCGGGTAAGCTTCTCTTCCCGGGGCACGCTCCAATAGCAAAGACATCTGCCGGTAACCCCAGCTATGTTTGGTCAGATCGTCAAAGATAACTAAAACATCCCTGCCGCTATTCATAAAATATTCACCGAGAGCCGCGGCAGTATAAGGGCAGATATATTGTTCGGATATCGCTGAACCGGCCGGGGCGCAAACTCCGATAAAATAATCCATTGCCCCATGCTGGCGCAGAGTTTGAATTATTTTATTAAAACCCGCGCTGCTTCCGCCAATCCAACAATAGATACAAATGACATTCTTACCTTTTTGGTTGATTATCGTGTCTAGCCCGATGCTGGTTTTACCGATCTGACGGTCTCCGACGATAAGTTCACGCTGGCCTTTACCCAGGGGAATGAGCATATCAATTAATTTTATCCCGGTATGCAGGATTTGATCAATGGGCTCTCTTTGCATTACTCCGGCTGCTTCGCGAAAAACCGGATAAAATTCAGCCGGCTCAATTTTATCTTTGCCGTCAATCGGCGAAGCCAAGGAATCCACGATCCGGCCGATAAAACCGTCTCCCACCGGCACATTCAACAGGCCCCCGCGGCTGGCAACTGTATCGCCGACTTTAATTTTACGCTCATCGCCGAAAACAACGCCAAAAGCGTATTGGGCATTAAACTCGATGATCATCCCCTTAAGGCCATTTTCCAGCTCAATAAGTTCGCCGAAAGAACAGTTAGGCAGGCCGCTAATCTTGACAATCCCCTGCTTAAGCTCTTCTATTTTACCAATTTCCCTTATGTCTAAGGCGTTGATTTTCATTTTAAATTAGGGACAGCGACTATTTATTCTATTTATGAAGGTGAGGAATTATTCTTTGAAGCCTGTTTTTTAGGGTTCCGTCAATAACCATGCCGCCGATATCCAGGATCAGCCCCCCGATAAGTTTCGGATCGATCTGCTCTTTTATTTCAAATGCTCCGGCTAACTTCTCACTCAAAACTTTTTTCAGTTCATCTCTCTGCCGGTCTAACAAAGGATAGCTGGAGATAAGTTTTATTTCTTTAGATTGCACATTAAACTGCTCTTTGGATAAATGCGAGATCTCTTCGATTATCTCGTTAACAAATTGATATTGTAAAGCAACCTTATCCGCATCAATAAGCATTTCCGCGATCATCCGAGATGCCAGCTCAACGCTCTGGCCCTGGATATCCTTAGATAAGGTCCCTTTCATCTTCTCCGCTTCCGTCCTACCCATAGCGACGATCTTGGAGGCCTGCACCTTGGCTTCCTCTTCCAGCTCACTACGCAGCTTTCTGGCCTCAACTTTAGTTTCTTCAATAATCATCTCAGCTTCGGCTTTACCCTGGTCAATCATCGCCTGGCTTTCTTCCTTAGCCCGCTTGAGCTCTTCGTTTAACTCTTCTTCCTTAGCCAGGTTTTCTTCATGCAGAGTATTCAGCCTGTCCAAAGCCACCTTCAGATGCCGGGTAAAAAGAAAACGCAATAAAATTATCAGGCCGATAAATGTAATTATTTGCAGGATTAATAGTGGGACGAGCATGGATTATACCTCTGGTTATCTGGCAAAAAGATTATATAAAATCAGCAACGCTAAAATCGCGATTGCTTCTGAAAAAATAAAAGCCAAAATCATGACGATGAATATTTTTGATGAAGCAGAAGGGTTACGCGCTATGGATTTAACTGCGGAAAAACCCACCACGGCAATCACCGCGGCCGGGCCGGCAGTACTTAAAATCATTACCAAGGCTAAAGCAAATATAGACATATATTATTTTAAACCTGCGCGAAAACAGTTAAAGAATTCGAGCGCATAAAAGCAATCCCATCTTTGATCGGAATACTCGCCGGTTGTTTGACTAAATTCTCTCCGGAAAAAGTTATTTTGCCTTTCATCAGCCTGACGACAAAAGGCTGATGAAAATCCAGCACGCACATCTCACCGCTTACCGCCGGCAGGTTTACTTTTTTAACCATCCCCTGCCAGACTGCTTTTTTAAGGTCAAGTATTGCTAGGCGCATATTTTAAGCCACACACGATTTATTCTTACCGCTATTCTTAGCCTGATAAAGCGCTTCGTCGGCCTTATGGATCAATTCTTCTACGCTTTGCGCATCATCCGGCATCGCAGCAATGCCGATACTAATCGTCGTCGGTAAATAAAGCCCGAACTGCACGCGCAGGCGCTCAGCAATTATCTTGGCCCCGGGCTTACCCGTCTGGGGAAGGATAATAATAAACTCTTCCCCGCCATAACGGCAGACGATA
>JAQTRA010000104.1 GCA_028712045.1 Candidatus Omnitrophota bacterium
CGCTTCTTACCTGCCTGTCTTCAAGGAATACTTCCTTAATATGATGGAACTTTTCGATAATAAGTGCCTTATCCGGCATAATAATTCTTTTCAGGTCTTCTTTAAAAGCCTTAAAAATAATCCCGATGCGCAACATCTTAATGGCTCCGGTAGTTGAACACACAGCCCCGCCTAAAGCCATAGCCATAATCACCCCGACCATGGCCAGCTGGTTCCAATCGGAAAAAAACTGCTGCGGGTAAATAGTTTGAAAACCTGTTCCGGTATGCCCGGAGATAAGCTGGTAAAATCCCTTACGTAAAAGCATAACTGCCGTCGGATAACTGGCGGTCTGCGCTAAGCCCACAGCCACAATGGAAAAAGTGGCGATAATCGTTATAAAAAGAGTGCTGGTTTCAATATTTTTGATAATCTCTTTGCGATTGCCCATCCACAAATGGTAATGCAACTTAAAATTAAGCGCCCCTAAAACCATAATCACGATGGTAATCACTTCGTAAATCATCGAATGATAATAAAGCATGTTTTGCGACTGCGGGCTAAAACCCCCCGTATCAAAAGCCGCCATAAAGATACACGCCCCGTGAAAAAACGCATTTACCGGCTGCATTCCGTTAAATATTCCGGTTAGGCCTAAAGCCAGCGTACCCAAAATAAAATAAACAATGCTGACCAGCCAGATGAACCGGGAAGTATGAATAATGTTGGGCATAATTTTTTCATCGCGGCCCTCACCCACATACATTTTAAATGCCCCGGAAAAACCCCGGACAAAAAATGATAAAGCAATAACCACAATCCCCTGGCCGCCGAGAAACATAATCAGATGCCGCCAGAAATTATGGGCATAAGAAATATGGTCGAGATTTTGTACCAAAACCAGTCCGGTAGTGGCAAACCCGGACATGGAATCAAAACAAGCATCCAGAAAAGATTTCCAGTGGCCGCTCAGATATAAAGGAATTGCCCCCAGCACCATGGCTACCAGCCAAGAGAGGCTGACGACAATCATCCCCTGCATCCAGTTTAAATCTTTATCCGTATGGCAGATCTTAACCAAAAGCGCCCCTAACAGGATAGATATTTCAATGCTGATCAAAAAATCTAAGGTAGGATTTATTTCCTGAAAAGCTATTCCGATGATAATCGGAATAGCCATAGTAAAGGCTAACCCCAGGATGATTTTTCCCAGGTAAAACCCAATGATTTTAAAATCTTCTAAACGCGGCTTAAGAATCATACTTTAAAATATATTACTAAACAAATTAAAAAAGCTGCCAGGATTATAGAAAAAACATATAGGATTTCTGTAGTTATACCGAGGGCAATATTTAAGGCAGGTTTAAAAAATTTCATTTTTAAAGCTTTCCAGCTAAAAGGCTTAATAGTTGCGGTTCATTACCAATCAAGGTAAGCGCAATAACATCGTCGCCGGGTTTAAGCACGGTGTTGCCCTTAGGCAGGATAACTTCTTCCCCGCGGACAATCGAAACCAAAACCGCATCCTGCGGAAGGGTGATATCTTTGACTTCTTTATTAATTACCGGAGAATCTTGAGGCAAGTCTACGCGCACGATCGCCAGTTTCCCGCGTTTAAAACTCATTAAATTTACGAAATCCGAGAAAGAAACTTCCTCTTCGATAATTTTAGCAATAATTTTTGTTGAATCTACCGGCACATCAATGCCTAATTCACTAAAAGTATGTTCATTATCCGGATTATTTACCCGGCCGACTGTGCGTTGCAAATTAAATGTTTCTTTGGCTAACTGGCAAATAATCAGATTATCTTCATCATCGCCGGTAACTGCGGCTAAAACATCCGCGCGTTTAATACCCGCTTCTTCCAGGATTTTAGGGTCGCATCCATCTCCATTAATTACAAGGATTTCCAGCTCTTTGGCCGCTTCTTCGCAAACTACCCGGTCTTTATCCACGATACTAACGGTGTGCTTGCCCTGACAAAGCCTTTTGGCTAAAAAATACCCTACTTTGCCTGCCCCAATAATTATAATATACATAATTATTTATCTCCCAAATGGAATCTCTCTCTAACTTCCTGGAGACTGGCGACTTTAACTACCCCCATCAAGATATCTTTATTTTTTAATACTGTTTTAGGCTCGGGAATGATAACCCCCTGCATTCTTCTGATGGCGACCACAATAAAATCTCCCGGAATATTTATATCCTGGATAATTTTACCAACTAAGCTATCTTTTACTTCCAGCTCAATAACCCCCAGGTCCTTAGATTCAATTAGGTAACTAGAGAACCGGCTTTCAATAATTTTATCGCGCAACATGGAAGAAAAAAGCATTGTCCCGCTGATGATATCTAAACCTAAGGCGGCATAAATATGCGCGCGCTGCGGGTCATAAACCCGGGCAAATACTTTGGGCACGCGGAAAATCTTTTTCGCCACCTGGGCGCTGATTAAGTTGGTATTATCGCCGTTGGTGACCGAGCAGAAAGCATCAGCTTTTTCAATACCCACCTGCTTTAAAAGCGTTAAATCAAAACCATTACCCACCATGGTCAGGCCATTAAAGGTATCTCCCAGGCGGTTAAAAGCATCCTGGGATTTATCAATCACCACCACATCGTGGTCCTCGGCGGATAAAAGCTTGGCCAGTTCTGCGCCTACTCTTCCACAACCTACAATAATGACATACATAAGAGCGCCTCTTATTTCTTAATCAAAGCCACTATTTTCTTAAAAGCCTGTTCATCTTTTACCGCTAAATCTGCTAAAATTTTACGGTCCAGATTAATCTTGGATTTCTTTAAACCGCTGATAAAAGTACTATAAGTGATCCCGGCTTGCCGGCAAGCTGCGTTAATCCGCACAATCCAGAGGCTGCGTAATTCACGCTTCTTATTGCGGCGATCGCGGTAAGCATACCTGAGCGCATGCATTAATACTCTTTTAGCCTGCTGGTATTGCTTAGAGCGGTCTCCCCAGAATCCTTTAGCTTGTTTTAAAACCCTCTTTTTTCTTTTTCGTGTCGCGACACTATGCTTAGCCTTAGCCATTGTTCTACTCCTTTAAGATTAACTTATTACTTTAGCCATAAGGTAACATGGATTTAATAAATCTTACTTCTTTTTTTCCGGCCAGAGTTTTACGCTTACGTAAAGAACGTATCCTCTTGGTTTTCTTGGATGAAGCCAGATGGCTTTTGCCGCCGCCGGAATATTTAACCTTGCCTTTTTTGGTAATCCTGAAACGCTTGGCTACCCCTCTTTTCGTCTTTAATTTTCCCATTTTTATCCCCCCATTATATCCTATTTTGTAGCAATCACAAAGGACATTATTCTGCCTTCCAATGCCGGAGGCTTCTCTACCTGGCCATCTCCTTGCGTATCCACAATAAATTTATCTAAAACCTTTCTTCCTAAATCCAGATGTTCCATCTGCCTGCCGCGGAAGAAAAGATTGACTTTAACTTTATCTTTCTTTTTTAAGAAACTTTGCACCTGCTTAACTTTGGTAGCGAAATCATGCTCATCAATATTCGGCTTAAGGCGGATTTCTTTAAAACGGCCCT
>JAQTRA010000018.1 GCA_028712045.1 Candidatus Omnitrophota bacterium
AAGTGAGGACAAAGATATTGAAGTTACTAAAGATAAGAAATAAGCAATTTCTAAGCTATCAAATAGCAGTACTGCGAGCATGGGGATAATTGCAATCGGGATAAAATAAAATGATAACCCATGCCAAAGTAAATAATACCCGAAGGAAAATGAAATTAAAAAAAGTAAAACCAGGTTTGACGGTTTCAGGCTTTTTATTTTAGAGAATTTTTGGCTAAAGCCGATGCTCAAGATGATTAAACAAAAAGGAATGGCCAGGTTTACATGGATAATATGGCTAAAGAAAAAGATGAATATGCCTGTTGCCAGCAGGTAGATTATTTTTTTATCGAACAGTTTTTTCATAGGCTTCGATGATTCTTTGGACCAGGGCGTGGCGGACAACATCCGAACCGGAAAAATAAATGAATTTTATTCCTTCGATATTTTTAAGTATATCCTGAGCTTGCAATAAGCCGATAGGTTTCGCATTGGGCAGATCGCTTTGAGTCATATCCCCGGTAATTACAGCCTTAGAATCAAATCCCAGGCGGGTTAAGAACATTTTCATCTGTTCGGCAGTACAATTTTGCGCCTCATCAAGAATGATGAAAGCGTCATTTAAGGTCCTGCCGCGCATATAAGCCAGCGGGGCTACTTCAATAATACCGGTTTCGATGTATTTTTCAATGCGTTCCGGCTCCATCATATCGTATAAAGCGTCGTAAAGCGGCCGAAGATAAGGAGAAATTTTTGCCTGCATATCTCCGGGAAGAAATCCTAAAGATTCACCAGCTTCAATTGCCGGCCGGGTCAGGATAATCCGGCGTACTTCCTGCTTTTTAAGAGATTCTACCGCGCAAGCCATAGCCAGATAAGTTTTTCCGGTTCCGGCCGGGCCGATGCCAAAAACAATGTCATCTTTTTTGATTGCGGTGACATATTCACTTTGCCCGGCTGTTTTGGGGCCGATTTGCTTGCCGGTGGAAGAGCGGGTGATTCCGTTATCTAGCCCAATTAAGTGCGGAGTTTTATTTTCTTTTTTTAAGTTAGTTATCAGATAGGTTAGGTCTCTTTTGCCGATTTCATCGCTTCCGGAGCGTAAGCCGGCTAACAAATAGTCGATTAATTGGCCAGCTTTATTAATATTGGTAGCCGTGCCGCTTATTTTTAAATGCCCACCGCGCAAAGTAAGCTTAACTTTGAATTCTTTTTCAATACTTTTAATATTGACATCTTGGGCGCCAAAAAGCTCCTGCGCTTCTTTTTGAGTTTCAAAGTTAATAATTTTATCCACGGATATAATGTTTACTTAAGGTTATCTTCCGTACTCACTGGGCTCCGGGTTACTTTTTCCGAGCTGAGGTTAGTTGGAATATTCAGAATCTGGCCCGGGTAAAGTTTATCCGGAGTGCTTAAAACATTTTTGTTGGCTTCATAAATCTTCATCCAATTTTTAGTTGTGCCGGTGAATTTTTTTGAGATTTTTTGCAAAGTATCATTTTTGCCCACCGTGTATTGTTCGTAATCTCCACTAGTGGTTTCGGTAGAATATTCTTGTAAGCTTGCGGGTTCTTCCATTGAACTTACTATCGGAGCAGTGGTGGTTGGGCATTTTACGTTAGATTTTTTAGCCAGCCCCAGCTCTATTTCAAAAACTCTGGTCGTGCGGGTAGTTTTTCTTTCTCCTGCTTCCGGGGGCACTCCCATGATATAACCGCGATTTCCTGAAGAAGTAGTCAGATCCTGGTCAACCCGGTCACGGGTTAAATTGTAGGTTCTGGCCACGCAGCCGGATAAGGCCAAGGTTGAGGTTAATACGCAAATTCCCAGCAATTTAAATCTGTTCATTTTACTTCCCTCCTTATAATGGTTAAACCTAACTCTTTGAGTTGTTTATCTTCTACATCCGAAGGCGCGTTGGTTAAAGGGCAGAATGCCGCGGAAGTTTTTGGAAAAGTAATCACTTCGCGGATGCTGGTTTCTCCGGAGAGTATGGTCAGCAGCCGATCTAACCCAAAAGCTACTCCGGCATGTGGTGGTGCGCCGAATTGAAATGCTTCTAATAAAAATCCAAAACGTTTTTGCGCTTCTTCTTTTTTTATGCCGATGATCTCAAAGATTTTTTCCTGTAATTCCTGGCGGTGAATTCTGACTGAGCCGCTGCCCAGCTCCATTCCGTTAAGGACCAAATCATAGGAGCGGGATTTTACTTTATCCGGAGATTTTTCAAGATTTTCAAGGTCCTCTTCTGCCGGGGCAGTAAAAGGATGATGTTCACTTTCCCAGCGGGCTTCTTCCGTATTAAATTTAAAAAGCGGGAAATCGACAACCCAGCAAAAGGCAAAATCATTTTTTAATTCCGGCCGTAAATCCGGCTTATCCGACCCGTATTTTTGCGTTGCCTCAGCGTAACTAATGCGTTTAAAGGGCGTTTCGATATCAATGCCTTTTAATTCTTTTAAAACTAGCTTCATTAATCCTTCGGTTAAGGCAAAGATGTCCTCTTCATTGACAAAAGACATTTCAATATCCAGCTGGGTAAACTCCGGCTGCCGGTCAGCCCGCAGGTCTTCATCGCGGAAACATTTGGCAATCTGATAGTATTTTTCTATGCCACTGACCATTAAGATTTGTTTAAATAATTGCGGAGATTGCGGCAAAGCAAAAAATTGGCCAAAATTCAGCCGCGATGGCACAAGGTAATCACGCGCTCCCTCCGGAGTAGATTTAGTTAAGATCGGAGTTTCGCATTCAATAAAATCCTGCCCTCCCAGATAGGCCCGGATAATTTTATAAAGATTGCTTCTTAAGGTGAGGTTATTAAATACTTTGGTTCTCCTTAAATCCAGGTAACGATACTTAAGCCGCAGCTCTTCGGTAATCTGAACATCATCTTCAATTTCAAATGGCGGGGTAAGGCTGGGGTTTAATATAACCAGTTCTTTGGCTAAAACTTCTATTTCTCCGGTAGCCAGCTTGTCATTGATTGTGCCGTTGGGCCGCTTATTCACTGTACCGGTTAATTTAATTACAAATTCACTCCTAAGATCCTGGGCTATTTTGTAAGCTTCCGGGCATTCTTTAGGTATAAAAACAACCTGAGTAAAACCATAACGGTCACGGATATCAATAAAGATTAATTTACCATGGTCGCGCCTTTTAGCTACCCAGCCGCAAAGCGTAACTTGTTTTCCCGAATCACCGCTTTTCAGTTGTCCGCAAGTATGTGTCCTTAGCATTTTAATTCCTTAATTAAATTTTCCAGGGTTAATTCTTTTTGCGCTCCGCTAGACATATTTTTAACTGTAATAATATCTTTTTTCAATTCATCATCTCCTAAAATAAGTACGTATTTGGCCTGCGCATCATTAGCCGCGCGCATTGCGCCTTTTAAAGATTTATTTAAATAATCTGTGTCGCCGGCGATATTGTTTTTACGCAAAGTATCGAGTATTTTAAGGCCGGCTTTTTTTGCTTGCTCACCCAATGAAATTAAGTAGACTAAATTATTATTTAAACTTACCGGGAGGTTCTTGGCGGCCAAAAGCAGCCTTTCTACGCCAAAAGCAAATCCCATGCCTCCTAAATTTGGGCCTCCGAGCTCGGAAACTAAATTATTATAACGGCCCCCTGCGCCGATAGCGTCTTGGCTGCCCAGCTCAGGATGAGAGATCTCAAATACTGTGCGATTGTAGTAATCCAGTCCGCGCACCAGAAATGGGTCAACCTGAAAGGGAACATTTAAATTTTTTAAACCAGTTGTTACTGCTTCAAAATTCGCAGCGCATTCCGCGCAAAGGTGTGTTGAATTTAATTTAAGATCGCGAACAATTTTCTGGCAAGCTTCATTTTTACAGTCAAGTACCCTTAATACGTTTTTTTTAATTCGCTCCTGGCAGTCCGGGCAAAGTCCTTGGCTGTTATCCTGCAGTGCTTTTTTCAATGTTGCCGTTAGCCCGGCTTTATCTTTTGGGCAACCCAGGCTGTTAATTTTAATTTTATAATTTTCAATCGACATGCTTTTAAGTAAATGTTGGGCTAAAGCAATTATTTCAACATCCAGGCAGGGATCTTCGGAGCCGATTACTTCACAGCCAATATGATGAAATTGGCGTAAGCGGCCTTTTTGCGGCCGTTCCAGGCGAAACATCGGGCCGATATAAAATAATTTAGTAAACCCGCTAGTTTTATCTAAGTTGTTTTCTAAGTAGCTACGCACAATCGCCGCAGTGCCTTCAGGGCGCAAGGCATAAGTATCTTCTTGGTTATGGATGAGAAACATCTGTTTCTGGACAATTTCCGCGCTTTCACCCAAACCACGGTTAAATAATTTTGCTTCTTCAATTAAGGGAGTACGGATTTCCTGATAATTGTAAAGGGAGAAAATATCGCGGGCTTTTGATTCAATTGACTGCCAGGAAATTATTTCATTAGGCAGAATATCTTTAGTGCCGGGGACTCTTTTAAACATGGGTTAGTTTTTGGTTTAGGTTTACTTAATCTTCTGTTTCATTTCCAAGCCAGCTTTGAAGACAACTACTTTTCTGGGTGGGACAGGAATCACCTGGTTAGTACGCGGGTTTCTACCTGTGCGGCTTCTCCTCTGTTTGATCTTAAAAACTCCAAAATTACGTAGTTCAATTTTTTCGCCTCTGGCTAAAGCGTCAACAATGCAATCAAAGGTTCTTTGGACTACTTTTTTTACATCTATCTGTTTTAAATTTGAATCATCTGAGACTTTTAAGACAATATCTTTCTTGGTCATCTTGCACCCCCCTATGGCTAAGTATAATAACAGCAAAAAGTTAGAGTGTCAAGCCTAAAATCTTAACGTAAATAATCCTGGGCTTGTTTGGCAAATAATTCGTTAAACTCTTGATTAGTTTTGAGTAATTCTTCTGGGCTAGCTAGTAAAATCTGGTTTGGTTTGTGTAAAAAATAAACCTGGTCCATATCCATTATTGTAGAAAGGCGGTGCGAAACTACAATTAAAGTCGAAATCTGGCGGATTTTTTTTAGGTAAGCAATTATTCTTTCCTCGCTTTGGGAGTCCATGGAGGACATTGCTTCATCCAGGATAAGGATTTTAGGTTTTTTGATTAATGCCCTGGCTATGGCAATTTTTTGCTTTTGGCCTTCCGAAAGCTTGCAAGCATTCTCACCAATAATAGTTTGGTAGCCATCCGGCAAGCTTTTAACAAAATCATCTACTCCGCATATTTTAGCAACCTCCATTAATTCTTCTCGGTTTATTTTAGCTACGGCGTAAGTTATGTTTTTTTCAATCGTAGCATTTAACAAAAATGGCTCTTGTAAAGTTATGCCGATTTGCCCTCTTAGAGAGCTAAAAGTTAAATCTTTGATATTTCGCCCATCTATAAGTATCTCTCCTTCCCAGGAATCGTATAATCTTAAGATAAGGTTTAAGATGGTGCTTTTGCCGCAACCAGATGGCCCGATCAGGCCAATATAATTTGCCCCGGCTGTATCAAAACTAATCCTGGATAATATGGGCTCATTTTCTTTATATCCAAAGCTGACATTTTTAAATATTATTTTGCCCTGATTAAATATCACATTTTTTGCGCAATTGGATTCAATAATTTTCGGTTTTTCACTTAAGATCTCTTCCAGGCGTTGGCAGGAGATTAACCCCAGGGCTATATTTTGAAATAATCCCGTAAAGCCGTATTGCAAACCCATTAATTGGCCGATATAAAGCATTATGGCCGTTAAGCTGCCCAGGGACATCTGCCCCTGGATTACCTGATAGCCTCCATAAAGAGTGATTAATCCGATAATAATTTTATCTAGCGCGCTGATCGAAAAACCGCTGATTACTTCTAACCGGACATTTTTCATGCTCGTTCTTATGCGGTTGATGTCTTTTTTTAGGTAGTCTCTTACTTCAGTTTTTTCTTTGGCAAAGGTTTTAGCTAAGCGGATATGCGAGAAAAACTCATTTAAGCATTTAAATATATCTTCAGATTGGTTAACCAGATTTTGCCAGACTTCCCGCATTTTCCGGCTGAAATAATAGGATGGTAAATATAAAGTCGATGCCAGGCCAACGGAAAAAAGTGCCATTGGCCAGTTAAGCTGCAGGATGATAATCAGGATAAATAATAATTTAGGAAAAGTGCTTATAATCTGGGGAAGGGTAGTGGTAATAAAATCGCTGGTTTTTTCTATATCATGGCTGATCCGGAAAAGGTGCTCCCCGGTAGATTTATCCTGGAAATAAGCCAAATCTAGTTTTTGAAAATGTTTAAAGATCTTTTTATTTAAATCAAAGCTTATCTTAATTTTTATCTGTTTTTCTAAATAATTCTTTATCCCGTCGGCCAGCCCATTTAAAACAAAAACCGCACCGCCAATTAGCGCCAGGATGATAAAAACTTTTAAATCTTTATTCCCGAAAGCTTTATCAATAACTAATTTAGCCAGATAAGGATTGACAATACCCAGCAAAACCCCGGCTTGACTTAAGAAAAGGACAGCGGTTTCTTTTTTCCAGTAAGGCAGGAGATATTTAGTGTAGGCAGAAAATAGTTTAAGTTGCGCTTTCTTTAATTTAGGCATTAATTTTCCTTACAAATTCAATAACCTTCTTTTTGTTTACAAAGCCTAAACTAAAACAAGGCACGGAACTGATCAGGTCATGGCAAAATAAGACAATATTATTCAGGCATTTTTTATCCCAAAAAGTTGGAAAAATTGCCGGATAAAGTAAACCAAATGCCTGTTTTGTGGAAACGCGGTTAACAATATTTTTAGGCGCATGATGGATAAAAAATAATTTGGCAAGTTTGGCGGATTCAACCCGCGTGATCAGGTAATCATTGAAGTCTCCGTGCCAGGGTGAGCCGTAAATAAAAAATTTTTCGTTAATCTTGCGCACAATAATGCGGTCATCATTAAGCACCATTGCTTTTGAATGTTTATGCCAGATCCTGGCGGTTGTGCTCTTGCCACAGCCGGATTTACCCGCGAAAAGCAGCCCTTGTTTACTCGTATCTTTTATTCCAACCGCGTGAGTAAAAATACCCTGGTTTCTCTGGGCAAAGTAATTTATTAATAGAACCTGTAAGAAATCATAAATAATGTCAGATATGCTCCAGACTTTACCGGTATCTTTTTTAGGTAAAAGATATCCGGTGACCCGGTCAAATTTATCATTGACGATCATTACGTTTTCTCTGTTCATTAAAGGGCTGCTATAGATATATTTCTTTCCTTTTTTCAGGAGCCGCCAGTTTTCTAAGCCATCTTCAAAGTGGTAAGTAATAAATATAGGTTTTGTTTTGGTGATTTCAGGCAGTTTATCAACTATTTTTATCTCAATTATAATTTGGGGTTTTTGTTTTCCGGTGTAGGTAAAATTATTATAACGATCAGGCAGCAGCGGGCCTTCTGTTTCTTTGGTGATTTCCTTCCGGGGAAAGCGGCTATGCATCAGGATAATCAGATCAGCAATTTTTAATTTAAGAGAACTTCGGTTTATAGTTTGCATATTTATTATCTCCGATTTTTGTTAAAGTAAGCTAATTTACAAAAATATTCAATGGGTGCTTCTATATTTTTTTTCTCCAGCAAAGATTTCCCCGGGCAGTTCAGGCATAAATCAATATACTCGCAATTACGGCATCGGGAATTAGTTTTAAACTTTAAATTTGATATTTCGCGAAAAGTCTTAGAAAGTGTTTTTTTGATCTCCTGAAAGCTGCTTTGCGAAAAATTTATCGCAGGTTTTCTTATGCAGTTGCAAAGAAACATATTGCCATAAGGATCCAGATTTATTCCATCCTCTCCGGCTGCGCAACGGAATAGCCGGTTGTTTCCGGATGCCTTTTTTTTATGGTTATCATGCGTTCCTGCATCTGGTTCGTTTTCTTTGGCACTTTCCACTTCGAATAATCTGTCTATATTTTCAATCTCTTTCGGCTCAAGGCGTAAATTACAAGGCGCAGTATCAGTATTTAACCTGGCGTGTAAAATAGAGCTTGGCCTGAATTTAATCCCTTTTGTTTCCAAAAACTTTTTTATTTTTGCTAATTCTGCGAAGTTGTCTTGAGTTGCCATTGTTTTTACTTTTAAAGGCAATTTTTTCTTCAATATGAGATTTAATCCTTTTATTGTTTTTAGATAAGAATCTTTTACTTGCGTAATTTTTTCAGATATTTTTTTACTAACGCTATTTACGGTTATTTCAATAGCAAAAGGAGGTTTCTTTTCCAGATAATCTGCTATAGCTTCGGTTATCGAATAACCTGTAGTAAAAATAGTAATGATAAAGCCTTTATCTTTAGCATAAGTATAGATCTCCAGGAAGTCCTTTCTTTTCAGGGGGTCGCCTCCGGTAAAACATAGCCAAATCACGCCTAAATCATATAACTTATCCAGAATAGACTTTATTTGAACGGTGTTAAGTTCTTTTTTTATAAGCGGCGGTTTATTATAGCAATCTGTATAACAGTGCCGGCAATGAAGGCTGCAGGAGAAGGTTATCTCCCATTGGCAAACATTAGGTTTATTGATTTGCCAGTTTTTCCGATGAGTAGTAAGGCTAAAATCTTTATATTGGATTTCTTTCATTTTTAAATTGAGTGTTTGCCAGCCATCTTTTTTGTTGTCATTTTCGCTAACTGACAGAAAAAATCAACCGGGGCTTCTTCATCTCCTGTCTCCAGGAAAGCTCTTGCCGGGCATTGGCAGCATGCCGGACGCAATGCGCAATTTTTACATTTGGAATTTGTTTTAAACCGCGCATTTAAGACTTGCGGAAATACCTTATAAAAACCGTATTTAAATGAAGCTGTTTTTAAATCTATACTGAATTTATCTGAGAAAGTGCAGAATTTGAGTTGTCCGTAAGGATTAATAAAAAACTGTTTATGCCAGGCAGTACAGTGGTAGAGGAACTCTTTATTCCGGTTTAACTTAGGGAAATCGCTATGTTGGCTTCTTTGGTATTCCTTTAAAATGTCGGCATCTTGTTTCATTACTTCTGACAGTTCCTCAACAGAAAGCCGGTAATTACATGGCGTTTTGTTGCGATTAAGCCTGGGGAGGATCAGCGGGCCGTATTTAAAACGATATTTATGCTGAGGTATTTTACCGAAAGCCTCTTCCGTGAAGGCTTTTATTTTTCCTATCTCTCCTTTGTTTTGTTTAAGGCAGTTCGATTTTAAGATTACGCGTAAATCTGTTTTGGCTAAATTTTTGATAATCTTCATAATCCTAGAAAATGAACCCTTCATTTGGGTGATCGATTCGTAGGTTTTTTCCGTAATTCCGTTAAGGGTAATTTCTATAGCAAAAGGCGGGGATTTAACGAAATAATCTATGATTTTTTTTGTTAAAAGCTGGCCATTAGTGAATATTGTAATAATGAAGCCTTTTTTTTTAGCGTAGGCGTAAATTTCTAAAAAATCATCCCGGATTAAGGGCTCTCCGCCAGTAAGGCATAATGACAAGCAACCTTCCTGGTAGATTTCGTCCAGTATTTTTTCCCAGTCTTTTGTGCTTAATTCCTTCTGTTTATTTTCGGCGCCCTGGCAATAACAATGAACGCAGCTAAGATTGCAGCGATAGGTAAGCTCAATTTGTCCGCTGTAGGGGTAATGCTCTTTTTGGTTAAATAATTTCTGGGAGAAATAAGTGAGGCTGTTTTTTTTCACTTAGGAACTAACTGAACTGGGTTCGGTGGTGTAGCCAAAAAAAGCTCGATAGCTTCCCGAATCCCCGCATCTACCGCAACCAGCATTATGCTTGCGTCCGGTGTCAGCGTAGGTGCAGGGGCTGCGGAACATATTTAAGGTTGAGATGCCCAATACATAGTTAGGCTGAAACCAACCAGTGTTAAAGCAACTGCAGCTTAATACCGCCTGCTCAGGATTAAGTTCTATCCGCCTAATTTCAGGTTTAAATTTTGGTTTTTTGGCCATCTTTTACTTTCTTCGAAATTGAAATTACTAGAATTAATATAATACTTATTTATTGTTTAGTCAACAATAAATCGAAGTTAAACCGGTATTTCTGGCTGGTAAACAATCCGGTTTACCCCTAAATTTATCAATTCTTTTAGGGATAGTTTGTTATTTTTATAAAATTGAGTGTTGCCTTTTAGATAGATTACTTTGGGCATTGTCAGGTTACGTAGTTTGAATATGTATCTTTGGCATTGTTTCCGGCAAGGTTTAATTTTAAGCCAAGACTTTTTTTTCTGGTCGCAACCAGCGGTGGGGCAAAAAAAAGTAGTGGTGATATAAATATAGGGTGTATATACTGAAGCTGAAATTTTGCCTCTTGGCAGATTTAATAGTATTCCCTGGCCGAGGTTGTCTAATTCGATTTTTTTTATCCGTTGGCTGATTAGGAAATTATGAATGATTGGGACACTGGCGGAGTTAGAGCCTTTATAGTAATAGTCTAAATCTAAAGGGAGTTTTTTTTGAATAAGAATATTTCTTTGAGCGGGGTTATCAGGATTGATTATAAGTTTTGGTTTTACCTGCCGCTTAAGTAATTTTATCAGTTGCGGCCCTCTTTTTTGTTTAGTCAGCAGCCTGCCTAAAACCGGCTGAAGATTAGGATATTTGCGGTTAATCAGATTCAAAACGCCCCAATCATTAACGATGACCTCACATTTAATCTTTTTAGTTTTCAAAAATTTAAACAATATTTTTAGTTTTTTTAAACCGCTATCGGTTACATAAGGGGTGGCCAGCGAAAAATCTAACCCCATTCGTTTTGTATATCTTAAGATTTGGTTTAAATCTTTTAGAGATGGGATCAGCCTTTCGCAAAATTCATTTCCATAATAAAGCCGGCTAAATTTAGAGGTAACATATTTTAGTTGGCTAATTTTAGTAATAAAAATCGCATTTTCCATTTTATAAAATTTCAGGGTGGTAGCAGTTATTGCCCAGGCATTTTTTCTCGTATCCGAATGTTTTACGGTATAGCTCTTGGGTTTTAATGATAAAATCCTGTTTGCCTATATGGTTATTGTTTTTTAAAATCCCTAAAACAGAATGAATAAATTTTGTTCCCTGCAGCCTGTCCTGGGGGCTTAAGTGCCTGCCGACTATCTTGATGGATTTGACTTTACTTTTACTGATATCATATATTGTACAGGCGCCGCATTCTACTCCGCTTAGTGATTGCTTGTAAAATGCCGGCCGGATAGCATTTGTTTTTAACTTTTTATTTGATCCGGAGTCGATTACTTCTAAGGAATAGTTAAGGCAACAGGCATCAGCCTGGCCATCCGGGTCATAAGTAGACGAGAGGGATAAATTCTGAGTATCAAGCCATTCCTTCCGGGAAATGTTTTCCATTAATTCTCTCCCCTGTGTATGCAAAAATGTACAAAACCCGTCAATATAAACACAAAGGGTATAAAGAATAAAGACTTCAAAATCAATATCAGGGTGGTTAAGGGATAATGTTTTCATTGTCTCTAGGTCTGTCTGGCGGTCCAAAACTATGCGTGTCGCGCCTAAATTTTTATAAAAGTTTACAGCTTCAGAGTTAAATACTGTGCCGCCTGTCGAGATACTTATTTGTTTTTTTAATCCGTTTTCTTTTAAGGTTAATAAAAGCCCGATATCCGCTACGATATAACCATCTAAATCTATTTTTTCCAGCTGTTTAACTATTTTTAATAATAAAGGGTATTGTTCTTTGACGTATAGCCCATTTAAGGTTAAGAAAACCGGAGTATTTTTCTTGTGGGCTAAATTAACTGCTTTTTCTAATTCTAGCAAATCAGTAAAATTACTTCCCCCGCCTTTTCTTTCAAATTCTAAGGCAGTATATTTTTTTACCCAATCCAAAGAAAGATAACCACAATATAATGTGTTTGCCCCGGCTTCAATTAAAGGCACTACCTCTTCTTTTTCTCTAAATGGCGCAGTAATTTTAAGCATTATAGTTTAGTGGTTTTCATTAATTCGGCTTTTTTCCGGCTTTCTGGTTCGCAGGAAGTAAAATTCTTATTATAAAGCCAGGCTTTTGCCGGACACCATTTGCAAAATACCCGAAGCTCGCATTTATTGCACTTATAGTTTTGATCTGTTTTAATTGAAGCTACCAGGAGTTTTAGCTTCTTCCAAGCTTGATTTAAATCTGAAGGCGGTAGGATATCGGCCTTATATTTTAGGTGGTCAATCATTACGCACATTTTTAATTTTCCCTGAGGCGTAATCGCTGCTTGGTTAACCCCCACGCCACATTTAAATAAGCAGGTGTTTGGGCTTAGATTAGCATCATTGTATTGCCGTAAATTAGTATCAAATTTTTCTCCCAACAGGTTTTTAAATAAATTTTGCCGATGTTTATACGGTTCGCCTGACCCATCTAAACGCCGGGAAAGCAGATCATCCAGGCGATGAAGAGCGCCTAATGAGGCAGCGAATTTTTGGATATTTTTTATTTCGTTTTTGTTTTCTTTTAAGGCGCAAGTTTTAAATCCTAAGTTAACCCCTGCCTTATGTAAAAGGTGGATAGCTTTAAAAACTTTATTTTTAGAATTTGGTAGCTCTGTAATACGCTCGAAAGCAGGTTTAGTTATTGCCGGGATGGTAATATCTATTTTATTAGGCCGCAGTTTGCTTAATTCCTTAGCCAGCTTTTTATTGATCAGAGAGCCGTTAGTATAAACAATAATTTCAAAACCCTTTTTTTTAGCGTACCAGAGTATCTCCATTATATCTTTTCTTAAAAATGGCTCTCCTCCGGTAAACCCTAAGTAAAAGCAACCCATTTTAGCCAGTTGGTCTAAAATTGAAAAGATATCCTGAGTTTTAAGTTCTTTTTGTTTTCTATATTTTAAGGGGATATAGCAATGCCGGCAATGAAAATTACAACGGTAAGTTAATTCAAACATCACCCTTAATAGTTTGCTTTTGTTTTTAGCAGATTTATGCAGGCGTTGCCAAAAAAGATTATAATTTTGACTTTTCATCAGAGGTGGGGTTATTTAGGAAACTGAACTTCCAGCCTGGCGGTCTTGGCATGTGCTTGAACCGGTTCTTGATCCGCTGATAGAGCATACGTAAGCAGTTTGAACATTCTTTCCGAAAACACTGGGGCCGCAGATCGTGGTAAGCGTATTTGGCCGGTAAATAAAGTTGCTAAATACCATGCCGTTGCTATAGCAGGAACAGGATAGTACTGCCTGTTCCGGATTTAGTTTTACCCGGGTAATTTCTGGTTTGAATTTTTGTTTTTTAGGCATTTACTTTAATTTTATTGCGTTAAATAATTGCTTTGATTTCCCTTAAATCTTTTAAAAATTTCCCCAGTTCTTTATCTACTTCTTTTGCCGTAGTGTCAAATTTTTCTAAAATAAGTTTTTTTATATCCGGCAAGGTTCTTTTTTCATTGATCATCTCCCAAACCTGGGAGGCTACTTTATTAAGAGTATAAATACAGTTTACCTCTTTAGAAGTTTTAAAGATAGGCAAAAGAATCATTTCATTATCAATCACTCGGGTTACCATATCCGGATTTTTTCGTAAAACAGCTGTTGTTTTCATAGAATTTATTGCTCCTTTCTTGTATTATCTGAATTTACTATAGTACTTATTTATGGTTTGGTCAAATATAATCCCGTTATTGAATTTAAACTACCAAAGATAATTTTTCTTCGCCTAACAATTCATCCAGTTCAAAGATAAGCTTTTCTGTCGGGTTAACATAAAGCCCTTCTCCGACCACTAATTGCACGCGCGATTTTGCCGGAGTATCCAGGCGTAGGTATACCGGGATATTCCCCCGGTGATCACCCAGTAAGGTTTTTAAAGTTTCAAAAATATTTTCCCTTATGCCGGAAAGGTTAATATTCATTGCGGTAATTAACTTATAAATTTCTTCAAAGGGAAACAGGTCATCAACAATTATTTTGGGAGTGTCTTCTTTCAGGTTAAGTATCCCGCGGATATAAACTATGGTGTTTAATTGAATATAGCGGCTAATTTTCTGATAAGTGCGGGGAAAAATTATAGCTTCGACTGCGCCGTTTAAGTCCTCCAGCTTGATTATCGCCATTTTTTCTTGTTTGGCCCGGGTGGTGGTTTGTTTGATTTTAGCGATTAACCCCACAATTTTAATTGGATCCTGGTCTTTATGTTCATGCAGACTAACTGTTGAGCAGGAGACAAACCTTTTTAGCTGTTTGGCATAGCGGGCTAAGGGGTGGCCGGAAACGTAAAATCCCAGCATATCTTTTTCAAATGAAAGTAATTGCGGTTCGGGCCATTCTTTTACTTCCGGTAAGCTATTGGTTGTTTTTCCAAATCCCGGGTTATCCAATGCCTGGTTAAAAAATGAAAGCTGGCCGCTGGATTTTTCTTTTTGTGCTTTCTGCGCGGTTTCTAGTATTATGTCTAAGCTAGCAAACATTTTAGCCCGGAATAAGCCGAAATAATCCATGGCCCCGCATTTAATTAAACTTTCTAAAACTTTACGGTTGGCCAGCCTTAAATCTAAGCGAGTGGTCAGGTCTTCTAAGGAGGAATATTTATTTTTTCCGCGGGCCTGGCAAATAGATTCCGCTGCTCCTTTACCCACATTTTTTACGGCTAACAATCCAAAGCCGATTGATTTTTCATCGACTACCTTAACAAGTACTT
>JAQTRA010000019.1 GCA_028712045.1 Candidatus Omnitrophota bacterium
TTACGCTCGTATCCTAATATTTTTTTTGCCGCTTTAGAGGTAGCTGCAAAATTATCGGTGCAATAATATATAAAAGCTTTATGCGAAATATCCTCGGTTAAGCTTAAAACTATGGGAGTAGGCAAAAATGACCATATCAAAGGATTATTAAAATGCATAACCTTCATCCAGCGGTTCAGCGAACGCCTTAAAATTATCCGGTTAATCCAGCGGGCAATCCGCAGATATGGAAACGGCAGGATTAGAGGAGAATAGACATAAAGGTTCTCCCTTTCCTTGCGGAAACCTTTAGCGCTTTTTAACCAGTTAAAAATACGTTTCTTTAAACGCTTGGCATCTGCCAGCCCCGGGCTTCTTACCCCCGTATTTTCAATAAATAAAACCCGGTTACCCGCCTTGGCAAAGGCAGACATAATCTCCTGGTGCTGCTGCCATATAAAATCCCAATCAATGCTTGATATACAAATAATATCCTCGTTTTTAAACATAGCGCTACAATTCCCTTCTAGTCTAATTATGAGCTGATAGAAATTTTCTTAAATTTTTGTTTTAATAATTCTACGAACTGGATGAATCCGAACAGGCCGCAGGAAATAAAAATCGCAATAAAACCGTAACGGAACCTGTAAAGAGTCCCGATATTAACAATGGAGTACCCGTAAAAAAGCAAAGTCCCTCCGGCCATTGCCAAAATAACCCAAGTTTCGATTTTTTTCCGTAACTGCCAAACGGCAAAAGGAAAAAATAGTAAAAAGAAATAAGTAATCGACATCTCGATAGCGGAGAAAAAACGCATTAGCCCTGAAGTATTCTCTGAACCCTGCTCAAACCACATATTCGGAAAAGGAGCCAGAAATATAATCTGAAGATGCCTGGGGAGATATTCCACATACTCCCCAAAATTATTAAACTTAATATCTGCGTCTAATAATGTCTTGCCCCCGCTAGTCGCAGATCCATACCTGATTTGATTTAAGAAAGCCAGCTTCGTGCTAATAATTTTCTTTATACGTTCGCCTAAATGCATAGAGGATTGCAAATAGTCGGTTTCTAAACTATTCAGGTTACTGTTAATCATTGTCATCTCTGAAACCGGAGCATTGGCCTTGTCCTGATTTTGGCGTCCCGCATAATTTGTTTGTTTCTGCAAGGGTTTCGCAAGAAAATGTCCACCGCTGGCAAAAGAATAAAGAATGTATGAAATGACAAAAAAACATATGATTAATTCGCCGAATCTAATCCAGGGGATTTTCCTTTTCCATGTTTTTACAGTAATAAAAATAGCCAGGATTACTGCCGCTACAATACCGGTCACCGCCAGCATTATTTGAATGCCATACGGCCTGATCAGCCAAACTAAAAAAGCTCCAGAATATACGTATGCCAATCCGGCAAAAATATTTTTCAGAGTTATTTTTTTATAAATTATCGGCATTAACAGCAAAAACCCATAGAAATGCAGGTAGGTACCGGCAATAAAAAATCCGTCCTTATGGATTTGGGCATACCAAAGGGCTGATGAAGGAAAAAACATAAAAGGTAAAGAAGACAGAAAAGCTTTTTTCCTCGATCCAGTCAGAATCTCCATAATCAAAATCAGTAATACTGCCGAGCTGGCATGCAGAACGGCATTAACAGGAATAAATGCCCATGGTTTTTGTACGGTCAGCGCATATACAACAGAAAGAATTCCGGAAATTGATTGGTGCTCATAATTTGAACGCAGCATCAAAGCAGACCAGCCTTCGGCCTTGATTTTATTACTCATCTCGACTGCCTGGCTATGGAAAAAAGTCCAGTCACAGTTTTTCATTAAACCTTGCCCGTAATGAAGCTGTGGTAATATATACGGGAGAATAACCAGCTGTACCAGGCAGGCAATAAAAGCCGTATACAAAAAATATACCAACCAGATTTCCCATAATTCCGTTTTAAAATCCGAGTTCATAATAATACCTTCCTGAAATCCGGGATCGCCTAATCAATAAACCTTTGATGCCAAAGCTCCAGCATTAATAATGTCCAGAGCTGAAAAGAATAATCAGCTTCCCCTTCAATATGGCCTTCGACCATACCCTTTATGGTATCGGTTTTAAAATAACCTCTTTTTAATGAAGTTTCCGATAAAAGAGTCGTTTTAAGAAAATCTTTTAATTCCCGCCTAAACCATTTAGCGACCGGCACCCCGAAGCCCATCTTTCTTCTGTAAATATTTTCTTTTGGAACCAGATTATTTATAGCCTTTTTTAAAATGTATTTCTTGGCAAAATTCTTCATTCTGTATTTTACCGGCAGGCTAAATACAAATTCCATAAATTTATGGTCCAGAAACGGAGAGCGCACTTCCAGAGAATTGGCCATAGCTGCGATATCAACTTTTACCAAGTAATCATTAAGCAAAGTCGTATTTATATCCACCCCCGCGGCCTTATCGACCATATTTAAATCGCTGAATTTATCAAAATAACTGCTGAAATAATCAAACGAATTTGATTTTCCGGTCAGTTTTCTAAAATTTTCGGTATATAAACTCTGCGCTTTAAATTTATCCTCGAATATCCCCAGCCACCTGAGATACCTTTCCGCAGCGCCAAGATTAGCCGCCAGCATAAACCTTTTAATATTCCTTATCCGGTTCTTGGGATCCAGAGAATCGGGAAGAAAATTGATTGCTCCTGCCGCTGCCGCCCTTAAATAACCGGGCAGGCGCTGATAAATCTGGGCAGCCACCATCCCCTGATAACGTTCGTAACCGGCAAAAAGCTCATCCCCTCCGTCTCCGCTTAAAGCAACCGTTACATAACGGCTGGTTGTTTGGGCGACGTAGTATGTTGGTATGCAGGAAGAATCGGCATAAGGTTCACCGTATCTTTCCACCAATAAAGGCAGCACATCCAGGGCTTTTGGCTTAATTACAAATTCATAGTGCTCAGTATCGAATTTTCTGGCGATATTCCTGGCATATTTTAGCTCACTGTATTCTTCTTCTTCAAAACCGATAGAAAAAGTTTTTATTTTGCTGCCATAAAGCTGACTCATCAGGGCAACCACTGCGCTTGAATCTATCCCCCCGCTTAAAAATGCACCTAAAGGGACATCGCTGTTTAACCTTACGTTAATTGCCTCTTTAAGCCGGCTTAAAACCTCTTCCCTGGCGCCTGCTTCGGAAATAGTAATTTTTTTCTGATAATCCAGATTCCAATATTGGGATGTATTGATTTTTCCCGCTTTTAGAGTCAGGATATTCGCCGGCAGTAACTTAAAAACACCTTTGTAAATGGTTAAAGGAGCTGGAATATAACCGAAAGTAAGGTAAGAATCAATTGAATTGTAATTAATATCTTTGCTTATTAATCCGCTTTCGAGCAAAGCCGAAAACTCGGAAGCAAAGCAAAACTTTCCGTTTAAATATGAATACAACAAGGGCTTCTTGCCTATCCTGTCTCTTGCTAATAACAAAGCCTGGTTGTTTTCATCCCAGATCGCAAAAGCAAACATACCGTGCAGATATTTAACGCAATCCTCTTTATGCTCTTCGTAAAGGTGGAGGACTGTTTCGGTATCGGAGTTTGATTTAAAAATATGGCCTTTATTCTTTAATTCACCCCTTAAATTTTTGTAATTATAAATTTCCCCGTTAAATACTGCCCAAATCCTTCCATCCTCATTAGACATCGGCTGGCTTGCGGCCTCGGACAAATCTATAATTTTTAGTCTTCTGTGCCCCAATCCTGCGCCGCCTTTTGCATAAACCCCCTGGCCGTCAGGCCCCCTGTGTTTAATCGCAGAGCACATACTGGTTAAAATCTGCTTCTTAGCTTCTTCGCTGCTGCCATAATCTATGATTCCGCAAATTCCGCACATGATTTTCTTTCTTTAAAAATTATCTGGAAATTATCTTTCTAATACTTTCCGGAATTCTATCCTGGTCCCTGGGGATTAAAAAATAATTCGGGGCAACGGGAATCAGGTTGATTTTATCGATATAGTTATAATTTTCATCATTTTCAAGGGAATTTACTTTGGTCAAAACTTTTTTGGCTTTGGAATAGCGGTATATCTCATAGCCTAAACCGGATATAAAATCGCTCATTTCCCTGCCTGTAATGTTAAAACCGCTCAGCCAGAATTTGCAAATTTCGATTAAAATAACCGGCTGTAGTTTTTTTAAAGTCTCAGCCATTCCTTTTAGAGCATACAACTCTGCCCCCTCTATATCCATTTTAATAAAATCAAGCCTCTTTAAATCGGAAAATTCCCGGTCAATAGATATGACACTACACTCATAGGTCCGGTTTTTATCCCAAGGGTAATAAATTTCTTTTCCGCTAGTCTGGTTATGCCTGCCTACAAAATGAGCCTGCCCTCCGCTTATAAAGCCTGAATCCTGCAAGGGCACCTCAAATTTTAAAGTTGTATTATCCTGCCCTACCCCCTTCTCAAACACTACAGCGTTTTTCAAGCCATAATGCTTGACTATCCTGCTGGCAACCTTAAAAGTAGGCGGGATAGGCTCAAAAGCATAAACTCTTCCTGCGGGAGACAACCTTGCCAGGCGTACGGTATAATAAGCGTAATTTGCCCCGATATCAAAACTTACACTGTCTTCTTTTATAAAAAGCGGGAGCAGCTCCATTTCATCTTCTTCCACCAGCTTTTTATCTATATCTTTAATCTTAGCCAGATACTGAAACCAAAGATACTGGTTCTCCCCAAGTATGCTAAAAAGAATAGGTTTTACAACTTTTCGCAATAGTGACTTAACGGCTGCCATTTTTATTTCCTTTCCTGATAATTACTTATAAAACGTATGGGCGTAGCTTTTAACAGTTTTTTAGCCAGATTCATCCGCCGTGAAATTACCTCTACGCTGACCTTGGGCGTAATTGTTTGAGAAACCGTGCCGTCACCTTCATAATAGGCAAAAAGGTCAACCTCGTTGAACTTACAGTCACCAAGCAGTTCCATGGTTTTTAAAAAATCTTCATCGGTTTCAGTGGGAAACCCAATAATCACTTGAGTTCTAAGCTTAAAAACCGGATTTACCTTTTTTATTTCTTTTATTGTTTCTCTAAACTCGCTAAAATCAAGACGCCTGTTCATTAATCCCAGTATCCGTTCGCTTCCTGACTGAAAAGGCACTGAAGTACTTTTAATCCTTCCGGTTGCGATCAGCTTAACCAATTCATTTTTATATTTACAAAAGAAGAATGGATTCAAGTCCTGGACAAACTCGATAACGATCCGTTCATCTTGCGCAAGGATTTCTTTAAGTATTTGAGGCAAAGTCAAGCCTATATCCAGGCCGTAGCTGCCGGAGTCACTGGATATGATATTTATTTTAAACTTTTTTTGACTGACAGCCCTTTTTGCTTCTTCCAGTACAGTTTGGATCGGCTTGCTTTTTGCGCTGCCTATTGCCTTTTTCATACTGCAATAACTACAGCTCCAGGAACAACCGTCGGAAATACGCAAAGAAAAATAAGCGTTATCAAATCCGATCCCGCCGACTAACCCCTCGACATTTCTAAGCGGCCGCCCGCAAACCAGGGCATTTCCTGTTTCATGCAAGGTCTGGATTATTTTATCAAAGTACAGCTTTATTGAAGACCGCGTAAACCTTCTGGTGATTTGAATTATATCTGTGGCAGAAGATACAAAGGACCTGTTGGCATCAGGAGTATCTTTAAATTTAATTTTAAACTCCGGAAAGAGCTCATCTATCTTTTCGATCTCCTTGGTTATAACTGTCTTTCCTGAAAATACCTTTTTGAACATTTCCGGGTGCATAATCGGCAAGCACCCTACTATAATAAGCTCGCCTTTCATCTTTTTAAAAGCATGGATACGGTTTATGCCGTCTTCGCAGCGTTCTTTATTTAATCCACAAATCACAAAAATTATATAATCGGCTTCCCCGCTGGCCAGGGTAAATTTAAGCCCGTTGGACAACAGCCAGTTTTTAATTTTTTCCGCGTCTAGTTCCCTCAAAGCGCAGCCTAAAGCTTCAATAAAAAATTTTTTCATCCCCTGCCTTTCTTATTGTAAACTTCTTCGAAAATGGCTAAATATTTACACCTGTTTACTTCCAAAGAAAAATATTTCTCGACCCTCTGCCTGCTGGCAAGACCGATTCTTCTCCTCAAATCGCAATCGTCTATTAGTTTAATAATCGTATCTACCCATTCTTTTTGGCTGTCAACTAGAAATCCTGATACGCCGTTTTCTATCACCCGTAGATTTGCCCCGAATGAGGTTGCCACAACAGGGATGCCTAAGGCCATATATTGAAGCGCTTTAAGTCCGCTTTTACCAAGACTCCATTCGTTTTTAATCAACGGGTAAAGGCCTATTTCAATCTTTTGAAGATCTTCTACCTCTGTATCCTGCTGCCACGGGATGTTTTCGACATCAACCCCGCTTAGTTCGAATTTTCGGTCGGTTATGTTGAATATTACCAACAATTTTATTTTTCTCTTGCTGGCAACTTCCCTTAAAACATTGGCCAAAGTATACAGATAGGCGATCCCACTGAAAGAACCTGTCCAACCCAACGCAATTGTTTCATTCTTCTTGTAATCTTTTACCGGTTTATAGGCCTGCATGTTAATTGTAGAAGATATATCGGTTACTCGACTACTAAACCTGCGGGCCGCTTCTTCAAGCTTTGGGGTGCAAACAATGACGTGCCCGGCCATCCTCATCAGGGCAAAAGGCTTTTTCCTGCCCTTAAGAGCAGCCCAGATTTTATTAAGCGAATTGTTTTCTTTCAAAAAAATCATGTCGTCTATGTCATAAACTATCTTTTTATTCAACGCCTTAGTCATCAGTTCAAAAAAAGGAATGCCGAGCGGAGTAACCCATAGATGCACATAAAGCCCATGGTAGAAAGGCATTCTTGTTAAATCAAAAGTCCTTCTTAAATAACCAAAAATAACCCAAAATACCTTTTCGGCAGTATGGGACCGTTTATGTATGATCTTCCATGCCCTTAAGGAATAAAAAGAAGAAACTATGCATTCGTAGCCGTTATCTTTTAGATAACCAAAATATTGCTCATATTTAAGCCTTTGCGAAGGACAAACATTTACCGGAGCAGGACACAAAACCAATATTTTCTTTTTCATCTTCCCATTCATTCCGCTAATCGCCTGTAAATTCGGTCATAAGTTTGGACTCCGCGGTCCAGTGAGAAATATTTTTCTGCAGCTTTCACACAGCGGCTGCTTAGACCAGGGTCTTTAGTCAATTCCAGAAGTTTTCTAGCAGCTTCTTTCATTTCCTTCCGGGTAAATTCGCTGATCAGAACCCCGGTCTGTTCTTTGTCCAATATTTCATCAATATCCCCTATTCCTTTGTTTGTAAGGCAAGGTACCCCGCAGGCAAAAAGTTCACCCAACTTAGTGGGCATCGAAGATTTTTTTGAAAAAACCGGCTTAATGAAAAAAACTACCGCATCCATCCGGCTTATTGCTTCGGCAGACCGGTTAAAAACAGCTGTTTCAAGCTTAAAACAGGATTCCGGGATTTTAAATGCCTCGAGGCGGCTCCTTATATATTCATGCTGGCCGTTATTGATAAACAACATTTTTGCTTCCGGTTTAAATTCCCTGAGGATATTAAAGAAATCAAGCACCGGTTCGAATAAATACCAGGTTCCTGCATTTCCGAGATAACCCAAGGTAAAGCTATTTTCATCAGCAGATTTTAGCTTTTTCGGCTGGAAAAGTTCAAGATTAGTACAGGTGGGTATAATTTCAATCCGCAGTATCTTTCTTTTTAAATAATCGAACTTGCTTATTTCATTTACTGCCGCCTTAGTAAGCACGACTACCGCATCCGATTTAAGAAAATAATGTTTTTCCAACCATTTGTTTATCCTATGAAGCATCCCGTTTTTTTTCCATAAACCTCCGTCAACCCGCTCGTCTGCCCAAAACCCGCGCATATCAAAAATAAAATGCGTCCCGAATATTTTTAAAACCATTGCTATAAGTGTAAAAGGCGCATTGCGAGCATGGATAATTTTTATGCGATAGCGCAAGGTTAAATATGTGCTTACCAAAAAACAAACTATTATATCAAATACGGGACCCAAGATTTTAGGATTTTTATGGTACTTCAAAGGTAACCAGCGAATTTGCGTCTCTTTCGCCTCAGCAATCATGGCCTTTCTCTTAGAAAGCTCGCGCCAATCATTTTCTTTTTCAAAAGTCACCAGGGTAATTTGATGATTTTTTGAAAGCATACATAAGTACTGCCAAACCTGGGATTGGCCTAAAGGCTCCATCAAGCCATCATGTGAAAGGTAAAGAACGCGCGCCATTTTAGCCGGCCTGCTCCTTATATAATTCTCTATTCTTCCAGAGATTAATAAAAAATATACCAAGCAAAACAATTCCGATTAAAGGTATGCAGTATGCTTTATAGCTCTCGGCCGCATCTAACCCGTTGTTACCTAAAATCTGATTAATTTTTCTAAAAGGGAAAAGCTTTACGATTAAATTAAGCGGTAGGAAATTCCCGACTAAAAAATATGAAAAGCCGAAAATTAAATATAAGTATCTCGGGATATTTTTAAAAAGGACAAAGTAAAGACCCGCTGAATATGCCAAAAGCAATAACGTGCTGTATTCAAACGCGGACATGGGCGACATAGCTATCATTATTATAGAAACAAAAGAAAATTGAATCATTGCATCTTCGCCGGAAGTTTTCTTTTCCAAGGCCATTCTGATCAACCAATATATAACGATAATTTGTACTACTGTTATGGCGATAAATGCTATTTTTTCTGCTCCGGGACTGATTAAGAAAAAATAGTTATTTTCCCTGAACCCCCCGAAAAGTTTATATATAAAACCCTTTAAGGATACATTTTCAAAATGAGTAACACACCAGGTCCTGCTTCCAAAAGGCCTGGACAACAAAAAAGGCAAATAAAGCAGGCCAATCTGGCTGCCGAAAATCAAATTCGATAAAACCATAATGCTTAAAAGACCAAAGATCGAATAATAGAAAACTTTTTTATTTTTAAAGAAAAAATAAAAAATAAATATCGCCGGCAGCATCTTAGTCAGCGTTGCTGCCGCAAAAGAGAAACCGGCGGCAAAATATTTCCGGTTGATGTACGTAAAAAATCCCAGACAAATAAGGAAAAGCTCCCAAATTTCGACGTTTCTCACATTTAAAATATAAAGCAGCGGGGAAAAATTCAGCCAGAGAAACAAAAGCATCCAGAATGAAACTTTTCTTTGAATATCTTTGCCAGATCTAAAAACCGACCTGAAACAAAAATAAAAAGCAAATATTACCAAGAAATAAGAAAATATCAAAAGAGCGATTGAAAATATAAATTTATTGCTATAAAAAAACATAAACGGAGATATTAAAAGAATGAAAAATGGTCCGTACTGCCGGGGGTTGTCAATTACGAATTCCCCGCTTTGCAAAAATTTTTCCAGCGGAGCAATCTGCTGTATAATCTGGCCCGGAGAACCCGTAAAAACGGCAGAATATATCCCACTATAAAAGAAATGGGCCGCAGTATACAAAATCAGCATACAGAACGCCAATATCAAATATTTACGTTTTATATTTAGAATTTCGTCAATTAGAATCATTTACCTTAATGCAATAAACCCTCATTATATCTCCGCATCTCAAAAAACCCATTAACGGGGCAATTAACAAACTGGGAACTAAAAATATTGCCGCCAACAGCCAGTTATAAAAAGCCGGGAAAAAACCGATCTTTGCATTTTTCTTTATCGAGCTAAATAATACATTATTTCTGTGGTTAAATAAATTCAAAATGCACTGGAGCAGCGAAAATATGCTTTGGTCTAGAGAAAAATATCTTTCTTTTACTATGCAAAATCCATTGTCAATAAGGATATGTTTTAGTGATTCCGGAGAAAAATGATAAATATGCCTTGGCAGGTCAAGGCCAAACCATTTTTTCCCGAAAATTTTTGCAATGGGGCTGGCGATATTGGGAATCTCTATAATCAGTTTACCGCTATCCTTTAGCAGGCGGTTTGTTTCCTTGATATATTCTCCGGGGTCTTTAACATGTTCAAGGACGTGCCAAAAAGTAACCAGATCCCGTGATTTTGGGGCAATTCCCGCATATTTAATTTCACCTAAAAAAACATTCAGGCCTTTTTTTCTCGCATTTTTATAAGCTATCGGGCTTATCTGCGTCCCAAACACCTCCCAGCCTCTGGCTTCAAGCATTTTCATGGTTGTGCCCCTGCTAAAACCCACATCAATCATTTTTCCCGTTTTTTTACAGAAACAGGTTATTGCTAAAACCCTAAGATACCTGGAAAGCTTCAATATTTTTTCGAAAAAGCTGTTAAAACGTTCGCTTTCTTTATCATCGTAAAAATCTTCCCGGTAATAATCTTCAAGGGCTTCATCCGGAGGAATTTTATCCAAAAAGATTAACCGGCATTCCTGGCATCTTATCAGCTTCAAATCTATGTAATCTAAATATTCTTTAAAAAATTGGCCGCCGCAACTAATGCATTTCATTTTTTTATATATAAGTTTTTTAAGACTACAATAGTCCTGACTGGATTAAATAACGGATATCATAGATTAAATCGCCTTTTAAGATATCCCTGAAAAACCTTCTAAAAATATACCCGGGGCGAAGATAAAATTCCCTAAAGGCTCTTTTATAATATTTCCCGATCATCTCCCAACCTAGGTTAGGATGCTTAAATAAAGGCTGGTCTATCTGATGGCAGACATATTTCGACCAGTCTTTACTTAGAATACGGCCGCTTGATTCAAGCTCTTCGAAATAAGACGTGCCTGGGTAAGGTATGCATATATCAAACTTTGCCGTATCTAAAGGCAATCTTTTGGCAAACTTTACGGTTTTTTTCATCGATTCCTCGGTTTCTCCGGAAAGACCGAAGATAAAAAAACCAAAAGTGTCTAAACCCGCCCTATGGGCAAGCTTAACCGCTTTTTCTACCTGCAAAACAGTTGTTTTTTTATTAATTTTATCAAGCACGCCCTGATCTCCAGTTTCTATTCCGAAGCCCATCTGCCAGCAACCTGCTTTTTTAGCCAAAGTTAAAAATTCTTTATCTACAAGATTAACCCTTACTCCGTTTATAAGCGACCAGGGAAATTTTAGTTTGCGCTTAATAATTTCAAGGCAAATATCTTTTGCCCGCTGGATATTCTGAGTAAAGCTATCATCCGAAATATGCACCTCTTTAAAACCGCATTTAAGCATATATTCTAATTCATCGGCGACCCGACGGGGGCTCTTAGCTCGGTACTGTGTGCCGAATATTTTCTTACAGCAAAAATTACATTCAAAGGCGCATCCCCTGCTGGTTTCAATATGCCCGACAGGATTTTTCCGGGAGGAAAGCCTGGAATTCTTATATTTATTAATTTCGAATAAATCCCAGGCGGGAAACGGCAGCCGGTCCATATCTTGAATCAATTGTCTCTGGCCCGTGAAAACTATATCTTTTGAATTGTTATCTTTATAGGCTATACCCTTTACCTCCTTTAACGAAAAAGAAGACAGTATTTCACCGATGGTATTATCGCCTTCTCCGATTACTGTAATATCAAAATGGTCCTGCAGACCTACCTCAACCGGTAAAACGCTGGCATGTATGCCGCCAATAATAGTTTTTACATCTGGGTATTCCTGTTTTACTATACCCATGATTTTTTTAGCTTCATTGTAGCTTGCGGTTACTGCGGTAGTTGCGACTACATCTGGCTTAAAAGTTTTTATTAGGCTGAGTAAATCTTTATAAGTATATGGCGCCAGGTCTAGATCAATAATCTTTACATCGTTTTCCTGAACGAGGTTTCCGGCCAAAGTAGCCAAGGTAAGGCTCGGATAATGTGGGGCGCCAACCTTAACATTAGTATTTATGTAAACATTGTCTCTCGAAGATGGATTAAAAAAAATGATTTTAGCCATTTATAGTTTCTACAGGAACTGTTTATATTTTTTTATTTTATTTACATGTAAAAGATATTTAAACATAGTTTTGATTATCCCAAAACCGTAAACCAAGCTTTGACGAAAACTAGTTGAAGATGCATCACTAAAATACTTTGTGATTGTCGGGATTTCCTTAAATCTTACTTTCTTTAGAAAAAGCTGAATTATAATTTCGTTATCAAAAATAAACCCATCGGAGTTTAAATCGTAATTGATCGATTCCAAAGCCTTTCTGCTAAAAGCCCTATAGCCGGTATGAAACTCCGAAAAATATGTGCCAAGCACCAGATTTTCAATTAAGGTCAAAAACTTATTGCAGATAAATTTATATCTCGGCATCTTTCCCTGAAGCGGCCCGCCTAAAATCGGATCATATAGCATTCTTGAACCGAACACCACATCGGCCTGCCCTTCTAAAATAGGCAGAGTAAGATTGGGGATCAAACGGGGATCGTACTGGTTGTCCGGGTGGAGCATAACTATAATATCTGCCCCGTCATTTAATGCCTGTTTATAGCAGGTTTTCTGGTTTGCCCCATACCCTTTATTTTTGGTATGGGCTATCGTTTTAAGCTTCAATTCCTTGGCTATTTCAATAGTTTTGTCTACACTGGCATCATCGACCAAAATTATCTCATCGAATGAATCACAAGGGATTAAACTGCATGTTTGCTTAAGGGTCTTTTCAGCATTATAAGCAGGCATAACAATAATGATTTTGGCTTTTTTTGCGTCCTGTGCCGTCATTTTACCGTTCATAGGCGCTTCTCCAGGGGTAATTAAACATAGTCCTAAATATGTTTTTCAAGAAACAAACCAGCATTCCTTTTTTTAAATATGATTTTGAAAGCATCAGGTAAAGACTGAAAAACGACCGCCGTTTTAAATAAAAGTAGTTATTTTTTTTTGGTAAACTGGAAAAAAATTTATTTAATATTTTAATACTATCATTCTCCTGTGCCGTAATATTTGAATGCATATTTTTACCGTGCATACGGTATTTCAACAGGTAATCCGGCAGCAATACCGCATTGCTTTTGTAAGTTATCCTTATCCATAAATCCCAATCAGCTGAAGTGCTTAATTCGGTATCAAAAACTCCGATCTCATCAAATGTTTTTTTCCTTATCAGTGTTGAGCTGGGCGGTCCAATGATATTACCGATCAAAAGCAAGTCTTTTAAAATATCCTTCGAGCTTTGAGCGTTACTTTCACCTATTATCCCGCCCTGGCCGTCGATTATATAGAAACGGCAATAAAAAAGACCCGCATCGGGATATTTCTCGGCCTGCTTGACTTGCTCTTCTATCTTACCAGACAGCCATAAATCATCATAATCCAATAAAGCAATATATTCCCCATCCGAATTCTTTATGCCGTAGTTGCGGGCAGTAGAAACCCCCCTATTCTGCGTATGAAGATATTTTATCCTGTTATCAGCCATGGTTGCGATAACTTTAGCTGTGCCATCCGTAGAGCCGTCGTCAACTACGATAATTTCCAGGTTTTTATAAGACTGATTGATGGCGCTTTCCAGTGATTCTTTAATAAACCTTTCCCCGTTAAAAACCGGGATTATTACGCTAACCTTGGGGTTCGACATATCGGCTACATCCTAAACCACGAAGCAGGGGTTAATTCTTTTATAAATATGTTATCGGTATCCCAGTACCGGGGCGCAATTACAACCTTGGCCGGGCTCTGCGCAAGCCAGGCCCCCCACCAGCTAAAACTGCTATTGGCGATAATGTGATGCTTGCATAAACTCATCAGGCGTAAATCTTCCTGGTCTTTAACCCCATTATTATGTGTAATAAATTTAACCGGATAGTTAATCGAAAAATTTTTCCTGGCCCATTCGGTATCATCCGAAAAAACAAAAAAATAAGGATTTTTGACATTTTCCGCAATTTTTTGCACCGCAGAGTGGTAATAATCCAAAGAGCAGGCCCCATGAAATTTTACCGCATCTTCGAATTTCTTCTTACCGTCGACGCTTACGCCTAGCAGGCGCCTTAAGTGGACACATACTGATTCTGATTGGCTTATTTTCTGCGCTATTTCCCTGTTCAGAGGATCCGGCTGATCACGTAAAACGAATTCTTTACGGATAAGTCCGGCAGAATCAATAAAATATTGTTCGTTTTGCCAGTATCCGTCAAGACAAACCTGAGCGGGTGTCAATAACAGATTCGGGTCATATTTAAAACGTTGCTTTATAGGCTCCTCTACTATGCTGCGGCGGTAATAAGGCTTAAAGAAATAGAGGGCATTATAAATACGCTTCTGGATGCCGGAAAGGTTAAATCTTTGCCTTTCTGTTTCCGAAACAAAATTTTCTTTTATATTGAAATGGCCCAGAACATACTTGCTCCCATAACGGTCATTCTTATAACTGGAAACTGCATCAAGCTTAAACTCTGTTTTCTTCTTTAAAGCAAGAGTTCTACCGGCAGCATATTGAAAAAGCTGGTTTCCCATACCGCCTTTTAACCTGACAATTACCATCCGCCCTTCCTTTTTATTCCTGGAAATCAATTCATCACGATAAACTTTTTCCAGGCTTTTGCAAATAA